>NZ_JBWKZA010000039.1:0-50736 GCF_059424045.1 Pseudomonas sp. GW456-L12 | reverse complement strand
ACCGGCATCCACACCGGCAGGTCGGTCAGCGACGGGAACACCGCGCGGGTGAAGTCCGAGGTCTGCGCCAGGCTGGCGGCGATCATCGCCGACAGCGCCAGCACCGAGCCGGATGACAGGTCGATGCCGGTGGTGATGATCACCTGGGTCACGCCTATGGCCAGCAGGCCGATGATCGACACCTGCAGGATCATCAGCACCAGGCGCTGGGAGTTCATCAGGAAGCTCTGGTCGCGCACGATCCAGCCGAACAGCTCGAACACCAGGCCGATGCCGATCAGCACCAGGAAGATGCTCAGCTCGGTGGGCAGGCGCCGGCGCGTTCTGGCTGGCGCCGCCGCGGGTTTGTTTTCCAGTATCGCGTTCATAAGCCTTCACCTTCTTCTTGTATGGCCGGCGGCGAACACACCTCGCCGATGGCCTTGATACGTTTGCCGGCTAGTGGACCAGGGACATCCCGGAAGCCAGTTGCATGACCTTCTCCTGGGTCGCTTCAGCGCGGTCGAGGGTGCCCATCAGTTCGCCCTCGTGCATGACCATCACCCGGTCGCTCATGCCCAGCACTTCCGGCAACTCCGAAGAGATCATGATCACCGCCATGCCTTCGCCGGCGAGGTAGGCGATCAGCCGGTAGATCTCGGCCTTGGCGCCGACGTCGATGCCGCGGGTCGGTTCGTCGAGGATCAGCACCCGCGGGTTGGTCATCAGCCAGCGCGCGAGCAGGGCCTTCTGCTGGTTGCCGCCGGACAGGGTGTCGATGCACTGCTCCAGCGACGGGGTCTTGACCCGCAGCTTCTTGCACATGTCCTCGCACAGGGCGCGCAGGGCCTTCTGCTGGATGAAACCGTTGCCGGCATAGTGCGGCAGCACCGCCATCTCCATGTTTTCCAGGACCGACAGGCAGGGAAACAGGCCGCTGAGCTTGCGGTCCTCGGTCAACAGGGCAAACCCCTTCTCGATGGCCATGTGCGGATCGCTGATGCGCACCGGCTGGCCGTCGAGGCGGATCTCGCCGCCGTCGCTGGGGGTGATGCCGAAAATCGTCTCGGCCACATTGGTGCGTCCCGAGCCCATCAGCCCGGCGATGCCGAGGATCTCCCCGGCGTGCAGGTCGAAGGACACGCCCTCGAACACCCCGTCCAGGCGCAGGTCGCGCACCGACATCAGCAGCTCGCCTATGGGTTTTTCGCGCACCGGGAACAACTGGCTCAGTTCGCGGCCGACCATCATCGAGATCAGGCTGTCGCCGTCCATGCTGTCGGCCCGTTGCAGGCCGATGTAGGCGCCGTCGCGGAACACCGCCACTTCATCGGCGATGGCGAACACTTCGTTCATCTTGTGGGTGATATAGATGATGCCCTTACCCTGGGCCTTGAGGTCGGCGATGATCGAGAACAGGTGCGCCACCTCTTTCTCGGTAATGGCCGAAGTCGGTTCGTCCATGATCAGGATGTCGGAGTCGTAGGACACCGCCTTGGCGATCTCCACCATCTGCCGCTCGGCGATGCTCAGGTTGCCCACCTGTTCCTCGGGGTCGAGGTTGATCCGCAGGCGCTCCAGCAGCAGCGCGGTGCAGCGGTGCATCTCGCGGTGATCGACCATGTGCAGGCCGTTGAGCTGCTCGCGGCCGATCCAGATGTTCTCGGCGATGCTCATGTGCGGCATCAGGTTGAGTTCCTGGTGGATCATCGCGATCCCCGCCTGCAAGGCCGCCAGCGGCGTCTCGAAATTCACCCGCTGGCCCTTGAGGCGCAGCTCGCCGGCGTCCGGCTGGTAGATCCCGGCGATGATTTTCATCAGGGTCGACTTGCCCGCGCCGTTCTCCCCCATCAGCGCCAGCACCGTGCCGGGACGCACCCGCAGCTGCACATCGGACAGGGCGACAACCCCGGGGAAACCCTTGCTGACGTTGATGACTTCCAGCAGATAGGGCTGCTGCTCGGACACAGACTGGGCAGACTGAGCGGCGGGCTGCGCAGCCGCCGTCGGGATGCTCGAAGCAGTCGCTGAAGCGAACATGATCAGGTACTCCATCCGCGGGGCAGCTGGGCCACCCCGCCGGCTTATGGTTGTTGTGGAACGGGCGGGCTCTTTTGAACCAGGCCTATTTGAACTGGGCGACGTTTTCCGGGGTGATCAGGCGATACGGCACCCACACCGCCTGCTCTACCGGCTCGTGCCTGGCCATTTTCACCGCGGTATCGATCGAGCCGTCGGCCTGGCCCTTGGCATCCTGGAACACCGAGACCGCCAGGTCGCCCTTCTGCACCGCGCGCAGGCCATCGGGCGTGCCGTCGACCCCGGCGATCAGCACACTGCCCTTCTCCACCCCGGCCTGTTTCAGCGCCATGGCGGCGCCGATGGCCATTTCATCGTTGTTGGCCACCACCGCATCGAACTGGCGGCCCTGGGTCAGCCAGTCGTTGACCAGGGTCATGGCCTTGTCCCGCAGCCAGATCCCGGTCTGTTCCTGCTCGACCTTGATCCCCGGGTACTTGGCCAGCACTTCCTTGACGCCCTTGGTGCGGTTGGTGGTGGAGTTGTTCGCCAGGTCGCCCAGCAGGATCACCACCTCGCCCTTGCCGCCCATCTTGTCGGCCAGGTACTGCATCTGCATCTGCCCGGCCTCCAGGTCGTTGGAGGCCACGGTGACCACGCCCTTGGGCAGGTTCAGGTCGTCCGGCCGGCGGTTGA
Organism: Pseudomonas sp. GW456-L12; assembly: GCF_059424045.1. Taxonomy (NCBI): domain Bacteria; kingdom Pseudomonadati; phylum Pseudomonadota; class Gammaproteobacteria; order Pseudomonadales; family Pseudomonadaceae; genus Pseudomonas; species Pseudomonas sp. GW456-L12. The sequence goes on along the minus strand of NZ_JBWKZA010000039.1, from coordinate 48,042 downwards.
CGTAGACCAGCGGAATCCCGGCCTTGACCGCCGCTTCGGTGATCTTGCGGGTCGCCGCGGTGTCCACCGGGTTGACCACGATGGCGTCGACCTTCTGGCTGATAAAGCTTTCCACCTGGCTCAGCTGCTTGACCACATCGGCCCGGGCGTCCTCGAACTGCAGCGTGACGCCGTCCGGCAGCGACTTGGCTTTCTGGTCCATGGATTCACGCAGGTAGGTCAGCCAGGTGTCGTCGAACTGCGACATGCTCACGCCGATCTTCAGGTCGGCGAACGCCGTGCCGCTGCCCAGCAGCAGGGACAGGGCAAGCGTGGCGAAACGGGTCTTGGTCTTCATGAAAGGTCTTTCTCCACATTCTTGTAGGTTTTATGGATAAGGCGCAGAAACCACTCAGTGAGGCAGACGCACGATCGGCGCGCCGGGCATGCAGCACACCAGCGCGCCCTTGCGTTCGACGCAAAGCAGGCGGACCAGGGACTGGACGACAAAGGCATACCGGGGTGTTTGGCGGGGTGTCCGACTGGACAATGGATGGCGGCGCGGCAGTGCGCGGCGAAGCAGGTGCACAACGGAACTGAAGGTTTTCATCGACGGTACCTGTTTTGTTTTTGTTGGCGGGTTTCACTCGGTTCAAGGCGGATCTGAAATCGGCCTGTGACGCTGGCGAAACCCTGCTAGTCGGCAACCTGGAAATGACTTTATTGGAAAATAATTTCTATATCAACTCATTTTAGAATTTTATTCCAAATTCATTCTGCAGCCGGAAATCGGCCATTTCCACCACCTGGCGCTGGCGCCAGCTCAGGCGCGCGGCGTCCAGCACGCGGGTGGTGGCCAGGGCCTCGGCCGCGGTCACCGGCAGCGGCCCCTGCCCTTGCAGCGCCGCCTGCCACTGTTTATAGAACTGCAACCAGTCGCCCCGCTCGGAAGCCACTCGCTCGCGGATTTCGCCCTGCTCGAACCAGCCCCAGCGCCGGTGTTCCTCGACGCCCCAGCGCTCGCCCTCGGTCTGCGGCGACAAGCCGGCGACCAGCGCCTGCTCCTGGCCGTCCAGGCCCTCGACCGTATAACTGCCGGCCGACCCGCTGACCCGGAACCGTGGCCCCTGGCAGTTCTGCAGACAACTACCGGATAAATGTGAAACCACGCCGTTGGCATGGCTCAGGGCGAGAAAAAAACCGTAGTCGCAGGTCGGCGCCTGGGGGGCGTACTGCAACTCGGCGTAGACCCGGGTCACCGGGCCGAACAGCTGCAAGGCCTGGTCCACCAGATGGCTGCCCAGGTCGCGCAGGAACCCGCCGCCGCTGGTATTGCCCACGGCCTGCGGCACATAACGCTCGACCCGCGACTCGAAGCGGCTGACGCTGCCCAGGGCGCCGCTGGCGATCAGCTTGCGCAGGGTGAGGAAGTCCGAGTCCCAGCGCCGGTTCATGTACACGCTCAGCGGCACCCGACGGGTTTGCGCGGCGTCGATCAGCGCCTTGGCCTGTTCGAGGTCGCTGGCGAAGGGTTTGTCGCTGACCACCGGGACACCGCGCTCGATGGCTTCCAGCACCAGCGCCGCGCGGCCCTCCAGCGGGGTGGAAATCACCAACCCGTCGATCCCCGCCGCGACCAGTTGCTCGATGCTGTCGAAGGCCCGCACCCCGGGGTGCTCCGCCGCCAGCAGCTGCCGGCGCTCGGCCGACAGGGTGACCACGCCGACGAAGGTCGCGCCGGGCAGGCTGGCAATCAGCGGTGCATGAAAATGTCGGCCGCCATGGCCGTAACCCACCAAACCAATGCGCATCGCAAAGCCCTCCTTATATAGAACTCGATGTAGCCCTGTAGCCCTGTAGCCCTGTAGCCGCTGGCGCAGCCTGCGATCGACCACGCAGTGGTCGCAACCACGGCGCATGCGGTCTTTCAGCTCCCTGCGCGTCAGCAGGTTTTGCGAGGACGTTGTCCTCGATCGCAGGCTGCGCCAGCGGCTACAGGCGGCTGCGTTTGTGTCAACGGCACAGTTCGCTGCTGACCCGCTCCAGCATCATCCGGTTGGACTCGTCCGGGCGGTCTTCCCAGGCGAACACCGAGACCGTGGCGATGCCGTCGAACTGGATCTCGCGCAGGGTACCGAAGAACGCTGTCCAGTCCACCTCGCCCTGGCCGATGTCCAGATGCTGGTGCACGGTGGCGGTGACGCCCGGCGGGTTGACGATATAACGCAGGCTCGAAGACGCCTTGTGGTTGTAGGTGTCGGCGATGATCAGGTGGCTGAGCTTGCTGCCCGCGTACTTGAGCATCGAGGCGATGTCGCCCTTGCCGTCGTCGTAGAAAAAGGTGTGCGGCGCCGCGTACAGGTAGTTGATCCAGTCCCGGTCGAAGCCGCGGATGATGTCCACCGACTCGTTGTTGCGCTCGCAGAAATCATAGGGGTGGGCCTGGATATCCAGCTTGATGCCCTCGCGCTCGAACTCCGGGATCAACTCGTCCATGGAGCGCATGAACTGGTTCTCGCACACCAGCGGGTTGTCCGACTGGCCGGTGAACTCGCTGTTGACCAGCTCGCAATCCAATTCCACGGCGATCTGGATCGCCCGCTTCCAGTTGCGCACCGCCGCCACGCGCAAGCCTTCGTCGGCGGCGGCCCAGTGGTACATCGGCAACAGCGAAGAGAGCTGCACGCCGCTGTCGCTGAGGGCCTTGCGAAACGCCTTGATCCGCGCCCGGTCGACCCGGGGCGCCTTGTAGAACGGCAGGAAATCCTCGCGCGGCGACAGCTCGATGTACTGATAACCCAGTTCGGCGGCCTTGTCGGTCATCTGGCCCAGCGGCAGGTGGCGGTACATGTAGGGGTCCAGTGCGATACGCATTTTTATGTTCTCCCCGAATCTGAAGTGGTGACCTGTAGCCGCTGCCGCAGGCTGCGATAAGGCCGAAGGCCTTCAGCGATCTTGAGGCCTTGCGCGCCCTTCGGTCGCGATCGCAGCCTTCGGCAGCGGCTACAAAGTTGCTGTGTCCCCTGTAGGAGCGAAGCTTGCTCGCGATGGAGTTGGATGCGCCGCGTTGTTCCAGACAGACCGCGTCATCGTTAACGTCCATCGCGGGCAACCGGCCGCTCCTACAGAATTAGCCATAGAACGCCGGGCGCGGCGGTTGCTCGACCTTGACGATCTGCCCGCTGTTCTGCGCCTCGATGCAGGCATCGGCGGCCACCGCCGCGGCATAACCGTCCCAGGCCGAAGGGCCACCGACCTGCCCGGCCCGTACGCCGTCGATAAAGGCCTGCAGCTCGACGTCATAGGCAGCGATAAAGCGGTCTTTCCAGTCCATCAGGATCGTGTTGGACAGCTTGGCCTCGCTGCGCAGCTGCACCTGGGACGGTTCCGGCAACTTGGCGATGCCGGTCTCGCCCACCACTTCGCACTGGATGTCGTAGCCGTACTGGCAGTTGACGAACACCTCGACGTCGATGCGCGTGCCCTTGGCGGTTTCCAGCAGCACCACCTGCGGGTCGCGCAGGTGCGCCAACGCCTTGCTCGACTTGCGCGGGAACACCACCTGCACCGACACATAGTCGTCGGCCAGCAGCCAGCGCAGCACGTCCAGCTCATGGATCAGGGTGTCGGTGATCGCCATGTCGGTCTTGTAGTTCTCGCCGACCCGCGGGTTGCGGTGGGCGCAGTGCAGCATCAGCGGTTCGCCGATCCGGCCGCTGTCGATCACCGCCTTCAGCGCGCGGTAGCCGGCATCGTAGGGGCGCATGAAGCCGACCTGGACCAGGCGCTTGCCATGGGCCATCTCGGCCTCGACGATCTTGCGGCAGCCGGCGGCGGTCACCGCCAGCGGCTTCTCGCAGAACACCGGCTTACCGGCGGCGATGGCGGCCAGCACGAACTCTTCATGGCTCGGCCCCCAGGAGGTGACCAGCACCGCCTCGACTTCCGGCGCCTTGATCAACGCATGGCCGTCGGGATAGACCTCGGCGGCGATCTTCAGCTCGGCCACCACCTTCGCCGCCTGCGCAAGATTGATGTCGGTGACCGCCACCACCTGGCTGCCCAGCAGGGTCTGGCTGCAACGACGGATATGGTCCTGGCCGATGGCCCCGGTACCGATGACGCCCAGTTTCAAAGACATGGTGCTACTCCTGTTGTTGTTCGTTTGAGAGCAATCAGTACTGCCGGGCCTTGGCCAGGCGTTCGTTGAGTTGTTTGGCCACCGCGTCGGTACGCGCGCTGGTGGACACCTGCGCCACCCCGACCCGCCACCAGGACAGGTACTTGTGGATCATGGTCTTGGGCAGGACCTTGATATCGATCAGGGTCGACACCGTCTGGGTCCGCGCATCGGCCAGGGCCGCCTGCAGCTCTGCCACGGTCTTGACCTTGTAGGTCTTGCAGCCATAGGCCGCCGCGCTCATGGCGAAATCCACCGGCACGAAGCCGCCGTCGAGCTTGCCGGTCTCGGGATTGCGGAAGCGGAACTCGGTGCCGAAGCTGTCCATGCCGTGTTCCATCTGCAGGTTGTTGATGCAGCCGAAAGTCATGTTGTCCAGCAGCACCACATTGATCTTGCGTCGCTCCTGGATCGAGGTGGCCAGCTCCGAATGCAGCATCAGGTAGGAGCCGTCGCCCACCAGGGCGTAGACCTCGCGCTGGGGTTCGGCGAGCTTGACCCCCAGGGCCGCGTTGACCTCGTAGCCCATGCAGGAATAGCCGTACTCGACGTGGTAGGTGTTGACCCCCTTGCTGCGCCAGCTGCGTTGCAGGTCGCCGGGCAGGCTGCCGGCGGCGGCGACTATAACCGCGTCGTCGCCCAGGGTCTGGTTGAGCACCCCCAGCACCCGGCTCTGGGTCAGGCAGGAACCGGTCAGTTCGATAAATTCGCGCAGCACCGCCGGGTCCATATGGTCGTTAATCTCCGGGACAAAGCCGTCGGCGTGGTATTCGACCTGGTAGACCCGGTCCACCTCCGCGTCCAGCTGCGCCCGCGCCTGGCCGATCTGTTCGCCCCAGGCGGCCTGGTAATCGCTGCGCGCCAGGGCTTCGGCCAACCCGCTCAGGCCTTCCCGGGCATCCGCCAGCAGCTGCACGCCGTCGAGCTTCAGCGCATCGCAGGGGCTGATATTGAGGTTGAGAAACTGCGCATCGGCGCGGAACAGCGACTTCGAGGCGGTGGTGAAATCGCTGTAGCGGGTGCCAATGCCGATAATCAGGTCCGCCTCTTTCGCCAGCAGGTTGGCCGCCAGGCAACCGGTCTCGCCGATGCCGCCGACATTCAGCGGGTGGCTGGAGACCACCGCGCTCTTGCCGGCCTGGGTCTCGGCGAAGGGAATGCCGAAGCCTTCGGCGAAGGCCAGCAGCGCCTCGTTGGCCCCGGAGTACTTGACCCCGCCGCCACAGACAATCAGCGGCTTGCGCTTGCCGGCAAAGGCCGCCACGGCATCCTCGAGCATGGCCGCGGTGGCCGGCCGGCGCTCGATGCGGTGCACGCGTTTTTGCAGGAAGTAATCCGGGTAATCGTAGGCCTCGGCCTGCACGTCCTGAGGCAAGGCCAGGGTCACCGCGCCGGTTTCCGCCGGGTCGGTGAGCACGCGCATGGCGTGGATCGCCGCGGTCATCAACTGCTCGGGGCGGTTGATGCGGTCCCAGTATTTGCTCACCGCCTTGAAGGCATCGTTGGTGCTGATGCTCAGGTCGTGGAACTGCTCGATCTGTTGCAGCACCGGGTCGGGCTGGCGGCTGGCGTAGACATCGCCGGGCAGCAGCAACAAGGGAATGCGGTTGGCGGTGGCGGTCGCCGCGGCGGTCAGCATGTTCGCCGCCCCCGGGCCCACCGACGAGGTGCAGGCGTAGATCTTGCGCCGCAGGTGTTGCTTGGCGAAACCGATGGCGGCGTGGGCCATGCCCTGCTCGTTGCGGCCCTGATGCACCAGCAGCTCGCCGCTGTCCTGCTCCAGGGCCTGGCCCAGGCCGAGCACGTTACCGTGGCCGAAAATGGTGAAGATCCCGGCGACGAACTTGCTCTGCACCCCATCGATCTCGACGTACTGGTTGTCGAGGAATTTCACCAGGGCCTGGGCCATGGTCAGTCGTGTCGTAGTCATGCTTGCCCCTTGATCAATACGGTGAAGGTTGATGCGCTTACCGCCCTTGCTGCTATTGCCCTTGCCGCTTTTACTGCTTTGCGCCCTTCCTGCTTTTGTAGCCGCTGCCGCAGGCTGCGATAAGGCCGGAGGCCTTCAGCGAACCCGAGGCCTTGCGCGCCCTTCGGTCGCGATCGCAGCCTTCGGCAGCGGCTACAGGAAGCGGTGTCGGGCCAGGGCCTGCTTGAGGCGACCGCCCTTGCTGTTCTTACTGCTCTTGCCTCCTGCTTGTGTAGCCGCTGCCGCAGGCTGCGATAAGGTCCGCAGGACCTTCGGCGATCTTGAAGAGCGCGCCCGCTACGCGGTCGATCGCAGCCTGCGGCAGCGGCTACAGGGAACGGTGTTATGCCAGGGCCTGCTTGAGGTGGTCGATGCTCGCGCCGATCGCCCGCTGGATATCCGCCAGCCCATGTACGCTGTCGGCGAACGGCTCGAACGACAGGTGGCCGCTGTAGCCGCGCTCGAGCAGGGCCTCGATCTGCGCCGCGTTGCCGAGGATGTCGCCCTCGCCCACCAGCACCCGATGGCCGTCGCGGATGCTCGCCAGGGGCGCCTCGCGGTCCTCGACCCCGGAGATATGCACCAGCCCGGTCAGCTCGGGGAAGAATTCCTGCTCGCCGGCCAGGTGGTGGTGAAAGGTGTCGTGCACCAGGCGGAACACATCCAGCCCGCCGCTGGCGCGGATCGCCTCCACCGCCGTGCGCTTGCGCCGCAGGGAACATTCCTCGAAACCCAGGGGCTCGATAAAACCGAGAATCCCGTGCTCGCGCAGGATCGGCGCCAACTCAGTCAGGGCGGTGCGCAAACCGGCGCTGCGCTCGGCTTCGTTGCGGGTATCGGCGCGGTCGTTCAGCGGGCACATCACCAGGCCGCGGGCGCCGCAATCGCGGGCATAGGCGGCAAGCTTCAGGGCCTGGGCGCGACGCTCGGCGCTCCAGACATCGAAGGGGTACAGCGCATTGATCGACAGCACCTGGATACCGTGGGCCGCGCACAGCTGGCGCACCTGTTGCGGCGGCGTGCCGTCTTCGATTTCCACGCCCGCAAGGTCATTGCGGATCTCGATGGCATCGGCTTTCAGGGTCACCGCCAGCTCGATGAACGCCGGCAGGCTCAAACGCGGGGCAACCATACGATTCAGGGCGAAACGCAGGGGCTGGCTCATTATTCTTGTTCTCCAGAGCAACGGGTTGAAGGGCTTTACTTGGCGGTCGGCATGCTGAACTCGGGGCCCTTGGCGATGCTGTCCGGCCAGCGCTGCATCACGCTCTTGTAGCGGCTGTAGAAGCGCAGGCCTTCCTCGCCGTAGGCGTGGTGGTCGCCGAACAGCGAGCGTTTCCAGCCACCGAAGGAATGCCAGGCCATGGGCACCGGAATCGGCACGTTGATGCCGACCATGCCAACCTTGATGCCGCGGGCGAAGGCCCGGGCCACGCCGCCGTCGCGGGTGAAGCAGGACACGCCGTTGCCGAATTCATGGGCGTTGATCAGCGCCACCGCGCTGGCGAAATCCGGCACCCGGACGATACCCAGCACCGGGCCGAAGATTTCTTCCTGGTAGATACTCATCTCGGTCGTCACACCGTCGAACAGGGTGGCGCCGACAAAAAAGCCCTGCTCCGCCCCCGGCACCTTGAAGCCCCGGCCGTCCACCAGCAGTTGCGCGCCCTGGGCCACGCCCTGGTCGATAAAACCTTCGACCTTGGCCTTGTGCTCGGCGGTCACCAGCGGCCCCATGTCGCTGTCGCCCTGCATGCCGTTGCCGATTTTCAGCTGGTCGATGCGCGGCCGCAGTTTCTCGATCAGCCGGTCGCCCACCTCGCCCACCGCCACGGCGATGGAGATCGCCATGCAGCGCTCGCCGGCCGAGCCGTAGGCCGCGCCGATCAGCGCATCGGCGGCCTGGTCCAGATCGGCATCGGGCATCACGATCATATGGTTCTTCGCCCCGCCCAGGGCCTGCACGCGCTTGCCGCGGGACGTGGCCTGGCGGTGGATGTACTCGGCGATCGGCGTCGAGCCGACAAAGGAAATCGCTTCGATGTCCGGGTGCTGCAACAGCCCGTCCACCGCCGCCTTGTCGCCCTGGACCACGTTGAACACGCCATCGGGCAGCCCGGCCTCGCTCAGCAGGCGCGCCATCAGCAGGCTGGCGGACGGGTCGCGCTCGGACGGCTTGAGGATGAAGCAGTTACCGCTGACCAGGGCCAGCGGGATCATCCACAGCGGCACCATCACCGGGAAGTTGAACGGGGTGACCCCGGCGCACACGCCCAGGGGCTGGCGCAGGTTCCAGTTGTCGATGCCGCCGCCGATGTTGTCGCTGAAGTCGGTTTTCAGCAGGCTCGGCGCGCCACAGGCGAACTCGACGATCTCGATGCCGCGGGTCACTTCGCCATGGGCGTCGGACAGCACCTTGCCGTGCTCGCGGGTGATGATCTCGGCCAGCTCGCTGTGGTGCTGGTCCAGCAGTTCCTTGAACTTGAACATCACCCGCGAACGGCGCAGCGCCGACTGCTCGGACCAGGCCGGGAAGGCCTTCATCGCCGAAGCGACGGCCTCGTCCACGGTCTTCTGGCTGGCCAGGGCGACCCGGGCCTGCACGCGGCCGGTGGCCGGGTTGAACACGTTGGCGAAGCGCTCGCCGCTGTCCTGCACCTGACCGTCGATGTAATGGCCGATTACCGAGGCGTCACTCATTGTTCTTGTTCTCCGTTCGAATGTTGGAATTCAGAGGCTGGAAATCAGAGATCCAGCAGCCAGCTGTGCCGCGGATCGTTATGGAACTGCCAGACCCGCTTGGGCCCGGCCATGACGTTCAGGTAATAGGACTCGTAGCCATAGGGCACGCTGACCGGGTGGTAACCCTTGGGCACCACCACCAGGTCGCCGTGCTCCACGGCCATGGCCTCGTCGAGGCTGCGGTCGTCGGTGTAGACCCGCTGGAACACGAAACCCTGGGGCGGGTTGACCTGGTGGTAATAGGTCTCTTCGAGAAAGCTCTGGTGCGGCAGGTCGTCGGTGTCGTGCTTGTGCGGCGGGTAGCTGGAGGAATGCCCGGACGGCGTGCGCACCTCCACCACCAGCAGCGAATGGGCCGGCTCGCTGTCCGGCAGGATGTCGCAGACATAGCGGGTGTTGGCGCCCTTGCCACGCACGCTGCGCTTCATGCTCTCGGGAAGGATCAGCCGGGGGCCGAGGCCGTTGGTGGCGGAGCTTTTTGCAGTAGCGCCGGGCGCGGCGCAGACGGCGATCTGCACATCGCTCAGGGCGGTGACCTGGGCCTGGCTGCCGGGTGGCAGGTAGACGGCGAAGGGCGACTTGTCCTCGAACACCGATTGCCGGTCGCCGAGGTTGTCCCAGCCGAACGCGCCCTGCCCTGGCGCCTCGCCCTGGATGCCGATGCGCCCGCTGAGCAGCACCAGGCACAACTCTCGGTCGTCGGCATTGACCGGCAGGCTTTCGCCGAGGCTCAGGCGGTAGGCGGCGAACCCAACGTACTGCAATCGGCCCTCGGCCAACTGGACCATGGTCCGGCCCTTGGCCGCGCTTTTTACCAGCAGGCTCATTGTCCAGTCCTCTCATCAAGCAGCGCGCGCAAGGTGTCATAACCCTTCTTCGCGTAGATATAACTGGGTGCCACCGCCGGGTCCTGCTCGGCCTCCACCACCAGCCAGCCCTGGTAATCGGCGGCCAGCAGCTCGTCCAGCAACGCGGCGAAATCGATGTCGCCATCCCCCGGCACGGTGAAGGTGCCGTTGATGATGCAGTCGGGGAAACTCCACAAGTGGTTGCGCGCCAGCTGCACCACCGGCTTGCGCACATCCTTGAAGTGCACGTGGCAGATGCGCCCGATGTGCTTGCGCAGCACCTCCAGCGGCTCGCCGCCGCCCATGTAGCAGTGGCCCGAATCGAACAGCAGGCCGACTTCGCTGCCGGTCAGGCTCATCAGCTGGTCGATGTCCGCCGGCGATTCGACGTAGGCGCCCATATGGTGGTGGTACGCCAGGCGCACGCCCTGGGACAGGGTGAAACGCGCAAGCTCAGTGAGCTTGTCGGCGTATTCCTGCCAGGCCTGCTGGCTGTGAAAGCGCGGACGCTCCACCAGGGCAATGCGCTGGCCCTGGATCGAGTCGGCGACCTCGCCGTAGACCAGCACGCTGGCGCCGTTCTGCGCCAGCAACTGCACATGGCTGGCGATGGCGTCGATCTCCTCGGCCACCGAGCGCCGGGCCAGGCGGCTGGAATACCAGCCCGAGACCAGCGCCAGGTCGTACGGGCGCAGCACATCGCCGACGCCCTTGGCATCCTTGGGGAACTTGCCGTTGAGCTCGAAACCTTCGTAGCCGATTTCCTTGCCCTCGCTCAGCGCGGTGTTCAACGGCGTTTCGCCGCCGAGGGACGGCAGGTCGTCGTTGCTCCAGGAAATCGGGTTGATGCCAATTCGGATTGCGGGCATGGCTGCACCTTTTATTGTTTTCTAAAGCAGTTCTGAAAAATTCCCGGCCTCGTACCTACTGCTGTAGCCGCTGTAGCCGCTGTAGCCGCTGTAGCCGCTGCCGAGCGTAGCGAGGCTGCGATCGGTGGCGCAGCCACCGCAAGGGTTGTACCTGACACTACGCGTTGTCAGGTTTTGCGAGCGCTACGCGCTCGATCGCAGCCTCGCTACGCTCGGCAGCGGCTACAGGGATTTGTGCCAGGTTTGCGTTTGGGGGCGGGCCGTGCGCCAGGCGTCGATCAGTTCGACGAAGGTCGCTTGTACCCGGCGGATCAGGGTTTCGTCGTCGATCTCGCTGGCCAGCCAGGCCCGGCTCGGTTCGTGGAAGATCGTGCGGCCCACGGCGAAGCCGCGGCAGGTGCGGCTGTTGCCGGCCTGGTGGAAGCCTTCGGCCAGGGTCGCCGCCGGGGCGTTGAGGCCCAGCAGCACCACGCCACGGCAATAGGGGTCGCGCTCCTCGATCAGCTCGTCGAGGCGGGTCCACTGCTCGGCGCTCTGCGCCTCGATCTTCCACCAGGCCGGGAAGATGCCCAGGTTGTACAGGCGCTTGAGGGCGCGGTAGAGCACGTCCGGGTGAGTCGAGGGATGGTCCTTGGGCGGAATGATTTCCAGCAGCAGCTCATGGCCGCTGACCTGGGACGCCTGGTACAGGCCCTTGATCTGCGCTTCCTGCTCCAGGCGCAGCAGCGGCTCGTCGTCCGGGTGGTATTGCACCAGGCACTTGATGATCTGCTCCTGGGGCCAGGCGATCAGGTTGCTGCCGATCGAACGCCCGTGTTCGAAAGCCAGCGGCCGCGAGCCCTGGACTTCCACCGGCCGCGCCACCCACCAGCCGCGGCCGGTGGCGGCGTTCAGCGAATCCTGGCCGAAACGCTGGTCGGCCAGCAGGCCGACATCGGCTTCGATGCCCTGCGCGCGCAAGTCGGTCTCGACCCGCTCCACGGCCTGGATAAACAGCTGCTTGAGCTGGCCGATGGCCCTGAGCTCGCGCCCGCCCTTCTGCGCCAGTTCCACCAGTTGCCCGCGATGGTCGAAAGCGAAAATGAACAGCTGCTTCCAGGCCTTGCGCGGCACGCTGACCTGATGCAGGCGCTGCAGAGTGCTGTCCTGGTCCGGCCGGGTGATGGGCACCGGGCTGTTGAACAGGTAATCCAGTTCGGCGCGGGTCGGCATCGCCGGCGCGCAGGCATGGCGCGACACCACCAGGCCGCCGCAGGCATTGGCCAGCTGGCAGCAGCGCTCGTCGCTGGCGTCCTCCAGCCAGCCACTGAGGAAGCCGGACATAAAGGCATCGCCCGCCCCCAGCACATTGAGCACTTCGACCCGCACCCCAGGGTAGATCGCGCCGTCTTCCAGGCGCGCCGGGATCGCCCCGTGGATCACTGTGCAGCCCTGGGGACCGAGCTTGACCACCAGGGTCGCGGCGGTCAGCGAACGCACGGTGCGCAAGGCGTCGAGCAGGTCGTCGCTGCCGCCGGCGATAAGGAACTCTTCTTCGGTGCCGACGATCAGGTCGAAGCGCGGCAGGATCTTCTGCACATGGGCGCTGACGTTCTGGTCGGCGACAAACCGGGTCTCGCCGTCGGCCTTGCCCGCCAGGCCCCAGAGCACCGGGCGGTAGTCGATGTCGAGCACACGCTTGACGTCGTGCCGCTCGGCGTACTCCAGGGCCTGCAGGCTGGCCTGGTACACGCCGTCGGTGGAGAAATGGGTGCCGGTGATCAGCAAGGCTTTGCTGGAGGCGATAAAGGCTTCATTGATGTCCTCGGCGCGCAGGGCCATGTCGGCGCAGTTCTCGCGGTAGAACACCAGGGGGAAGGTCTCGCGGTCCTTGAGCCCGAGCAGGACCAGGGCGGTCAGGCGCTGCGGGTCGACCTTGATCGCGCTGACGTCACAGCCTTCGCGGGCCAGGGACTCCACCAGGAAACGCCCCATGTGATCGTCGCCGACCCGGCTCAGCATCGCCGAGCGCAAGCCCAGGCGCGCGGTGCCGAAGGCGATGTTGGCGGAGGAGCCGCCGAGGTATTTGGCGAAGCTTGAGACATCTTCCAGCCGGGCCCCGACCTGCTGCGCGTAAAGGTCGACGCCCAGGCGTCCGAGGCAAATCAGATCCAATTGACGCCCACTGGCAAAACGAGTCTGGCCCATGCTGGCTCCTGTTATTTTTATCAGCCTGCGCGTGGCACCGAGGAAGGCGCCGAACGCTCTTGGTGGATGCAGACTAAAACGTTCACCGGCACCAATCAATATTTTTTCTATAAAATTTTTACGTGGAATATTTTTTCCAATAAACTTTCTCAAGGCCGCTCCAGGCAGCCTGCATCGTTTCAGCAAGCGTCCCGTGGCCGCGCGGCTCAAGATTTTCCCCGCGCCGACCCTGTAGACTGCGCTCAGCCCACCTATTGTCAGGGAGTGGATCAACCAGCCCGCTCCCATTAAGTACAAGCCAGTAAGCACAGAAGGATTGCCTATGTCCCGCACCGATCAGCCGGCCACGACCGAGAGCCCGCAAGACAGCGACCTCGCCAGCCCCCCGATCAATGCCGAGCGCCTGCTGCAGCTGATCACCCAGGAATACGAAAGCCTGCCGCGCCAGCTCAAACGCATCGCCAGCTACATGAGCCAGCAGAGCGACCGGATCATGGTCGACCGCATCAGCGACATCGCCGGCGAATGCGAGGTGCACCCCTCGGCCATCGTGCGCTTCTCCCAGCGCTTCGGCTTCAGCGGCTTCAGCGAAATGCAGGCGCTGTTTCGCGAGGCTTATACCCACAAGACCACCCCCGTACAGAACTACCAGCAGCGCATCCGCAGCATGATCGCCAACAAGTCGCAGAAGGCCAGCGGCGGCGATCTGGCGCGCGAGTGCATCAACGCCACCCTGTCGGGCATCGAGCGCCTGGGTCTGGAGCTGGACGACGCGGCCTTCGACAAGGCCGTGGACCTGGTGGTCAACGCCGACAACATCTACGTGGTCGGGGTGCGCCGCTCCTTCGCCGTGGCCGACTACCTGGTGTACAACCTGCAGCACACCAACAAGCGCATTCACCTGGTGTCGGGCCTGGGCGGCAGCTACCGCGAGCAGATGCGCAGCATCCGCCCCAACGACCTGGTGATCGCCATCAGCTTCACCCCGTATGCCAAGGAAACCCAGCACTGCCTGCGCATCGCCCAGCACAATCAGGCCAAGACCCTGATCATCACCGACAGCAACCTGTCGCCCCTGGCCAAGCGCGCCAATACCGTGCTGCTGGTCAACGAAGGCAGCTCCTTCGCCTTCCGCTCCCTGAGCGCGACCTTGTGCCTGTGCCAGGCGCTGTTCATCGCCGTGGCCTACCGCCTGGAACTGAAGGTCGACGAGATTCACGAACAGGCGGGGTTCGAGGACTGACCCTCACCCCGCCGCGTGTGTATGCGCCCGCAACGCCCCCGGCACGCCGGTACGGATCAAGCCGCCCTCCTCGACCCAGGCCAGGGTCTGTTGGTGGGCCCGTTGCAGCAGTTGCTCGGTCTGGCTGAAGTCGAACACCGAAATACCCAGCGGACACAAGGGCGCGACCACATGGATCGCCGCCTGTGGCGAATGGAGCTCAATATCCCGCACCAGCTGGCGCATGCTCATCAGGTTCAGGGTGTGCAAGGCCAGGGCGATCAAGCCGCTCGGCGGTCGCGGGCAGGCGCAGCCGAATCCCGTCGGCACCACGATGACCCGGGTCGCGCCCAGCGACACCGCCGCGGCGATCGGGGTGTTACTGGCGACGCCACCGTCGACCAGCAGCTTGTCGCCGATCTGCACCCAGGGAAACACCAGCGGAATCGCGGCACTGGCCAGCAGGGCCTGCTCGACGCTGCCGCTGGATAACAGCTCCTCGGCCCCGGTGAGCAGGTTGGTGGTGACGATATACAGGGGCAGTTCGGTGTCCTCGATGCGGGTCACCGGCAGCACCCGGCGCACCAGGCTCGCCAGCGCCGACGAGGGCAACAGGCAGCCGCGACGCCTGAGCAAGGAAGACAGCGCATCAATGAAGGAAAACGGAAACACGTCGGCCTTGCGCAAGCCGCGCCAGAAATCAGCCAGTTCGGCGACACCGCGGGCATTGGGCCTGGCGGCAAAGTAGGCGCCATTGAGGGCACCGACCGACGCGCCGACCACCAGGTCGAACACCACGTGCTTTTCGAGCAGCGCCCGCAGCATCCCCACCTGGACAGCCCCGAGGCTGCCGCCACCGGCAAGGACAAGGGCAGTTCGGGTGGGATGCATAGCGCTTCTCCTGCCGATGTTCAGCCATTGCTCCCTAAACAATAGCGCTGCCGCACTCCGCTACCAGGGTCTGTACGAAAAGTCGGCGAGCGAAGGTCAGGCAAGGCAAAAACAGGCGAGGAAGCGGAGTGTAGGGACCTACATGAGCATTCCGAGCCTGTTTTTAACGCAGCATGGCCGAGCGCAGCCACTTTTCGTACAGAGCCTAGGCCGTCTGGCGGCTCCCGCGCCATGACATGCTTTTCATCCGAAAGACCGGCACCGGCTACATCGCTCACCTACGCTGGGTAACGGATGCTCCACAGCACACTCGTGCTTGCGCCGTTCAATCAAGTGCTGGTCATGGGCATCAGGACAAGTCCCTCGCAGTGCCAGGGAAGTTTGAGGTTCAAACTCACGCAAGGAGCGCATCATGACCGACAAAGCATACGCAATTCTTCTGTATTCCGAAGACGAGGATAATGGCTACCTCTACTTCCCCATTAAACGCGCCAATCTCGTGTATGGCGGCATGCCGCAGTTTTTCGGCGGCACCAAGAATGCGGGAGAAACGGATCACGACACTATCGCCCGGGAGATGAAAGAGGAAAGCGACGGTAAAATCACCTTGGGCGCCGGTGGCCTGACGTCGATATACAAGTCCAGGGTTGGCAACAATAACTACAGCTTTTATGTAGCCGAGAACTATCAGGGAAAGAACTTCCTGGGCAGCCTGACCAACAGCGAGATGAGCAGTATCCAGCAGTTCTTTGTTCAAGTCGGGCAGCAGGACAATGTCGAGGACCTGCTGAAATCACTGAAGATCGTTCCGACCGCGGAGTTTGCCGAGTCGGAAACCTATGAGGCGTTCAATAAGGCAATCGCCTGGAGTGAGAAATAAACAAGCGGATTGAGATGCACGGCGTTTTATCGAGCCTGTCAAACCGAAACAGTCGAACTGGCTCAATACTGTTTCGGACACTTAAACCCGCAGCGCAATATCAGGCTGCGGGTTTTCAACCATTATCAACGGTATATAGATAGGAGTACTTGGCGGGCCTTGTACAACATCCGACGCTTATAACCAGCCTCATGTTTTCAAATCGCTCGCGAACGTTGCGCCGACAGCCATCCGAAAACTTTCACCCTCGTCTTATTGCACCTGGAATACCCGTCATCGGTGATTGACAGCAATCACCAGCCCCCGATAGCCAACCCCCAACATTTGCCGCTAAATTAGCCGCGGCCCTCCCCCTGTCTCGTTGTTCCGCACAAGGAAATGCTCAATGAAACTCATCGGTATGCTCGATTCACCCTATGTTCGCCGTGTCGCCCTCACCCTCAAGCGCCTGGAGATCCCGTTCGAGCATGAGGCGTTGTCGGTGTTTCGCACTTTCGAGCAGTTCCAGCGCATCAACCCGGTGGTCAAGGCGCCGACCCTGATCTGCGACGACGGCACGGTGCTGATGGATTCGTGCCTGATCATCGACTACCTGGAAGCCCTGGCCGGCCGCAGCCTGTTGCCGGCGGCGCCCCAGGCGCGGGCCCACGACCTGCGGCTGATCGGCCTGGCGCTGGCGGCGTGCGAGAAGTCGGTGCAGATCTACTACGAGTACCAACTGCGCCCCGCCGAGAAGCGGCACGAACCGTGGCTGGAGCGGGTTCGCGGGCAGCTGGCGGCGGCTTATGGCGAGCTGGAAAAAGAATTGGAGAAACGCCCGCTGGCCACCGATGGCGATATCGATCAGGCCGGTATCAGCCTGGCCGTGGCCTGGAGCTTTACCCAACTGCTGGTGGCCGAGCATCTGGATACCGCACGGTTTCCAAGGGTCAAGGCGTTTGCGGAGTACGCGGAAGGGTTGGCGTTGTTTGTCAGCACGCCGATGGTTTGAGGCCACCAGGCGGCGCGGTGTTACCGCAGCACCGCGTCACCGTTCACGCTCATCGCGAGCAAGCTCGCTCCTACAGAGGACTGCGTCGTTCTCGACTTCATGTACAACGCGACCTTTGTAGGAGCGAGCTTGCTCGCGAAAAACTTCAGGGAGACGCGATGCCTCAGGCCAGCGCCACCTGCAACGGCGCCACCGCCTGCAAGCCGAAGCGCTCGGCAAGGAACGGCGTGATATCCAGCGGCAACGCCTCCTCGTTCACCAGCCGGTCCAGCAGCACGCCGGTGATCGCCGAGGTCAGGATGCCGGTGCGGAAGTGCCCGCAGGCATTGAGGTAACCCTCTACCCCGCACATTGGCCCGAGGATCGGCAGTTCATCCGGCGAGCCCGGGCGCAGGCCGGCCCAGCAGCGCTTGAGGTTGACCTGTTCGAGCTGCGGCACGCAGCGCACCGCGCCCTGCACCAGGCCCTGGATTTCCCGGTAGGTGGTGCTGATGTCGAAGCCTTTGTCCTCGGTGGTGCTGCCGATCAGGATCTCGCCGTTGTCCTTCTGCGCCATGTAGCAGTCGCTGGTGGTCAGGCAACCGTTGAGCAGTTGCGGCATGCGCTCGGTGAGCAGGATCTGGCCCTTGACCGGTTTTACCGGAATGCTCGCGCCGGTGGCTTGCAGGCTCAGCTCGGCGGCCCAGGCGCCGGCGGCGTTGATCAGGGTGTCGCAATGGAACAGCCCCGCCTCCGCCGTCTGCACCCCGCTGATCCGGCTGCCCTGGTGCAGCACCCCGGTGACGTTGGTGTTGAAGTACATGTCCACGCCGTTCTGCCGCGCGCCTTCGGTGTAGGCGTCGGCCAGGCGGAACGGGTTGACCTGGTGGTCGCAGAGGAATTCCAGGGCACCCTGGGCGTGATGGCTGACGTTCGGCTCCGCCTGGCGCAGCGCCGCCTGGTCGAGCCAGCGCACCTGATGGGAGAGGTGCGGGATGCAGGCCACGATGTGCTCGGCGTAGAGCCGGTCCTCGTCGTCGTAGATCACGAACTTCAGCCCGGTGCGCTCGAACTTGAAGTCCATGCCGTGGCGCTCGCGCAGTTCTTCATGCAACTGCGGGTACAGGCCGTTGGATTGCAGGGCGAAGTCGAAGAACGACTGCGGCAGGATATGCGGCGTGCTGGAGTCCACCAGCACCGCCGAGCCCTGGGCCTGGCGCTTGTTGCGCGCCGACATCATGCGAAAGAAGATCACCCCGCAGCCCAGCCCCACCGACTCGCCGATGGCCCACAGGCCGCCGGCCGAGGCGCGGGTGGCATTGCCCGGACGCTTGGCGTCGATCAACGCCACCCGCAGGTTCTTGCGCTTGGACAACTGGTACGCGCAGGAAGCGCCGATCACACCGCCGCCGGCGATGACCACGTCGTAGAACTTACTCATGATTCACAGCATCCTTGCTCGGTTGAGGGAAGGCGGAAAAAGGAATCGGGTCCAGGGGGAAACGCGGGCGCAGCCAGCCCACGTCCTGGCGCCCGGTGGCCTGGCGCAGGCGGTCGCTGCAATAGCCCACGCACATGCGGCCCTGGCAGTCGCCCATGCTCACCCGGGTGCGCATCTTCAGGCTGGCCATGTCCTGCACGCCCTGCTCCAGGGCGCGGTCGATATCGCCACGGGTGGCGTGTTCACAACGGCAGATCAGGGTGTCGGCGGCCGGCAGTTCGATCTGCCCGGTGCCGCGTTCGGTGTAGCGGTCTACCGCGGCGCGGAAACGGGTGATGGAGGCCAGTTTGTTCTGGTACTTCTGGCGCCGCGCCAGGGCCTCCTCGTTGCTCAGCACATCGCGCTGCATCAGGATCGACAACGCGGCGATGCGCCCGGTGAGCATCGCTGCCTCGCCGCCGCGAATCCCGCCCATGTCGCCCGCCAGGTGAATGTGCGGCTCGCTGCTTTGCTGCCAGACGTTGGCCGTGGCCCGCAGGTAGCCGTCATGGCTGAAGCCGTGGTTGAGGCCCATCTGCTGGCTGAGCTGGGTACGCGGGATAAAGCCGTAGCCCACCGCCAGGGTCTGCGCGGCGACCTGTTGCTGGCGGCTCAGGTCCGGCTCCCAGCGCGCCGAGTACGGCGCCACGCTGACGCTTTCCAGCCCGCCCGCGCCCTGGGCCTCGACCACGCCCCAGCCGTAATGCACAGGAATGCGGTGCAGCTTGAGGTAGGCGAGCATGCTCAGGCCGTCGAGGAACAGCTGCGGCTTGTTCAGCAGCGCCAGGCTTTCCTTGGCGATCCGGCCAAAGGTGCAGGCCTCGTAGACCGCCGCCACGTTCGCGCCGCTGGCGTGCAGCTGGCAGGCCACCAGCGGCAGCAACGGCCCGCTGCCGGCGATCACCACCGGCCCGCGCGGCTTGACCACGCCGCTCTTGATCTGCAACTGCAAGCCGCCCAGCAGCATCACCCCGGGCAAGGTCCAGCCGGGAAACGGCACGCTGCGTTCATGGCAACCGGCGGCCAGCAGCAACTGCGGATAGGCCACTTCCTGCAATTGCTCGTCGGCATCCAGCAGGACCAGGCTGCCCTTGCCTTCGGCCCCCACCACCCGGTGGTTGAGGCGCACATCGATCATCTGTTCGCAGTCGGAAAAGGCGCCGTGCAGTTTCGCCAGGGCCTCGCAATAACGCGGCCCCAGATAGTCCAACTGCACGCCGTCGCGCAGCGGTCCGCGATAGACCACGCCGCCCAGGCGCGAGGCCTCGTCGATCAGGGTGCTGCGCACCCCGTGCTCGGCCAGTTCGATGGCCGCGGCCATGCCCGCGGGGCCGCCGCCGACGATCAGTGGGTTGAGGCTCATAGCACCTCCTGCGCGGCAATGATGCGGTTGACCTCGGTCTGTACCTGCATGCCTGGCCGCACCTGGGTCTGGCAGGCCCGGCGCTTGTGCCGGCCGTCGATCTGCACCAGGCAGCAATGGCACACGCCCATGCCGCAATAGGCGCCGGCCAGCTGGCCGTGGTCGTTGCGCGCCACCTGACGCAGCCCGAGGGACTGGATGACGCTGAGTACGGTTTCACCAATCGCCGCCGTCACCGGCTGGCCATTGAGGCTGATGGTCATATCCGCCTGTTGCAGCGGCTGGATATCGAAGGTTCGTTCGGTATGGCGCATCAGGAAATTCGTCCTTGAGTGAAGAGGAATGCCAGCGTCCTGCTGTGCATCGCCGTGAACCTGGTCATCGACCCTGATCACGGTTGCGCGACGCCAGCTCCTCGGGGCTGAACACCGGGCCAATCTAGTAGGTTTGTCGAACAACAACATTGATCTGGGCCAAGCAAAGCGCAAGGCTCTGGAATGCGCCTTGCGCCGCCCTGCCCTAACTGGAAAACACGTAGCGGCCCTTGACCTTGCGCGGCCCGATGAAAGCGAAATCCGGAAAGATCAGGCTGCGCACGTACATCGCGAAAAACACCACCCCCAAGGTAATGGCCGCGCCGATCAGGGTCCCCAACGGGTCCTCGGTATAACCTTCGAACAACCGCGGGAATTGTGACAGGGTCAGAAGGGCATAGAAGGTGTAGGCGTTCGCCGAAGGTTTATGGAAGCCCCAGGCAAACAGCAGCGGCACCACCCCACCCAAGAGCGCGAATACCCAGGCAGACTTGGGGCCGATGGCCGAGCCGAGGAAGAACCCGGCCACCGCGCCGACCACCGCCTGCAGCAACATCACCGCCAGCAGGATCTGGATTTTGCGCCGGTGCCGGGCATAGAGCGCGGAGTCGGAATAGGCCGCGATCCAGAACGCCAGCAGCCGCTCCTTGATCCCGCTGCCGGCGAACGCGGCAAAGGTTTCGCCCTTGGAGCGCCCGGCCTCGAGGCTGGCGATGACTTGGCGCTTGGCTTGCTGTTTGTCCATCCGTGTTGTCCCCGATAATGGCCCCCGGCGGTGCCGTGCCGGCAACGCTAGTAGAGGTGCCCGGGGCTGTCCAATCGGTGTCAGCGCGGGTTATTTGCGCTTGTAGCTTTTGCTGCCGCTCGGGGTCAGGCAATAGACCCCGCCCCGTGGCCCGGTGCAGAAACTGCCACTGCCACAGGAGCAGCCGTCGCTGCTGCGCAACAGGCTTTGTGGACGCGCCGCCTGGCCCGAGTCACCGTAGCGCGCGGAACAATTCTTCTTGGAACCGCTGATGGAACCGTCGTTGCACAAAAACAGCTCGCCGTCGCAACCGGCGATCCCGCCCTTCTTGCCGGAGCAGGGTTGATTGGCGGCGAACGCCGGGGCCGCCGCCAGCAGTAACAGGCAAATGCCCAGGGCTTTCCAGTCGAGGTCATGAGGTCGGTGCATTGCGTAGCGTCCCTGCCAGCCAGTAATAGCTGGATGATATCAACGAATGCCCGACCCGGCCCGCCTGCTACCCTGCGTTGGCCAGGGCACTGGCGCGAAGATGAAAGATTTTTTAGAAAGCCCGCGGCCATTTCTTGGCAAAATGCCGGCCTGTGTCATGAAATCCCAATCAGGTAAGCCCCTATGACCCGCATTCTGACCATCGAAGACGATGCCGTAACAGCCCGCGAAATCGTGGCCGAACTGAGCAGCCACGGGCTGGACGTGGATTGGGTCGACAACGGTCGCGAAGGCCTGGTGCGCGCCGTCAGCGGCGACTACGACCTGATCACCCTCGACCGCATGCTGCCGGAGCTGGACGGCCTGGCGATCGTCACCACCCTGCGCACCATCGGCGTGTCGACGCCGATCCTGATGATCAGCGCCCTGTCCGACGTCGACGAACGCGTGCGTGGCCTGCGCGCCGGCGGCGACGACTACCTGACCAAACCCTTCGCCTCCGACGAAATGGCGGCCCGGGTCGAAGTGCTGCTGCGGCGCAAGAGCACGGTGCAGGAATTCGAAACCAGCCTGCGGGTCGCCGATCTGGAGCTGAACCTGATCAGCCGCGAAGCGACCCGCGCCGACCAGTTGCTGAGCCTGTTGCCCACCGAATACAAGCTGCTGGAATTCCTCATGCGCAACACCGGCCAGATCCTCTCGCGGATGATGATTTTCGAGGAGGTCTGGGGCTATCACTTCGACCCGGGCACCAACCTGATCGACGTGCATATCGGCCGCCTGCGCAAGAAGATCGATCCGCCCGGCATGACCCCGCTGATCCGCACCGTGCGAGGCTCGGGTTATGTCATTGCTGAACCCCTCTAAGGGCTGGCGCTCCTCCAGCAGCCGCCTGCTGGCGCTCTACAGCTCACTGTTCGTGGCCTGGAGCTGCATCCTCATGGGCGTCATGTACTACGAGGTGTCCGGCTACCTGGAAAGCCTGGCCAAGCACTCGCTGATGCAGCGCCAGCACCTGTTCGCGCGCTTCCAGGGCGAGCAGCTGGAAGAGGCCCTGACCACCAGCATGACCTTCGACATGCGCGCCATCGACGCCTACGGCCTGTTCGACGAGCGGCGGCGCTACCTCAGCGGGCCGATCCGCGAGATCCCCGACGACCTGCCGCTGGACGGGCAGATCCACGAGCTCAAGAGCTGCATCGACTCCGACGACCCCAACCTGCCCCGCGACAGTTGCGATGCGGTGGCCACCTACACCCGCGATGGCCGCTGGCTGATCCTGGTGCGCGACAACGGCTCGCTGTTCGCGGTGACGCGGATCATCCTCCACGCGCTGCTGTGGGGCGTGTCGCTGACCATCATTCCCGGGGCCGCCGGCTGGCACCTGCTCCGGCGCCGACCGCTGCGGCGCATTCGCGCCCTGCAGGCCAGCGCCGAGGCGATAGTCGCCGGCGACATGACCCACCGCCTGCCGCTGTCCAACCGCCGCGACGAGCTGGACATGCTGGCGGCCATTGTCAACGCCATGCTCGACCGCATCGAGCGACTGATGAACGAGGTCAAGGGCGTGTGCGACAACATCGCCCACGACCTGCGCACCCCGCTGACCCGCCTGCGCGCCCAGCTGTACCGCATGCAGCAACAGGCGGTCGAGGGCACGCCGGAAGCCTTGCAGCTGGACCAGGTGCTGGCCGAGGCCGACCGGCTGATGGCGCGTTTTCGCGGCCTGCTGCGGATTTCCGAGATCGAGGATCACCAGCGCCGCTCGGGGTTTGTCGAACTCGATCCGCTGCCGCTGCTGCGCGAGCTGTATGACTTTTATTTGCCTCTGGCCGAGGAAGGCCAGCTGACCCTGATCCTGGATGTGCCCGCCGCGCTGCCGAGCCTGACCGGCGACCGCGCCCTGCTGTTCGAGGCCCTGGCCAATCTGTTGAGCAACTCGATCAAGTTCACCCCGCCGGGCGGCGAGGTGATTCTGCGCGGTGTCGAGGATGGCGGCTGCACGCGCCTGGAAGTCCTCGACTCCGGCCCCGGCATTCCCGAGGCCGAGCGCAAGGCGGTGTTCCAGCGCTTCTACCGGGTCGACGACAGCAACTCCCACGGCGGCTTTGGTCTGGGCCTGTCCATCGTCGCCGCCATCGTCAGCCTGCACGGCTTCAAGCTCGACGTCGGCAGCAGCGACCGCGGCGGCGCGCGCCTGAGCCTCGATTGCCGGCCGAGTTTGATCGCCAAGACCTGAAACGCGGGCCCTGCTCCGTTGAACGCAACCTCTTGTAGGAGCGAGCTTGCTCGCGATGGAGGCCAACGATAACGCAGCATGTCTGAAGCACCGCAGTGTCTTGAGTTTTTTCGCGAGCACGCTCGCTCCTACAAGGGACCGGGTGAACTTCAGGACAAATGCAGCAGGCTGATGGAGTTGCTGCGCAACTCGTACCGCAGTTCCTCGATCATCGCCAGCACGTCCGCCTCAGTCTCAAGCAGCCGCGGGTCGATGCCGGTGACCACCAGGTCGACCCGGCCGCTTTGCGGTTCGTAGATCCGCAGGGTGAAGGTGGAGTCGGAGCCGGTGCTGAAGGCACAGGCCAGGGGCGCGAAGCCCTGTTCGATGTAGCGGCGCAACTGCGCCCGGGAAATCACCCAGGCCTTCCTCAGCGGCGACGCCATAACAGGCCGGCCAGCAGGCCGATCCCAGCGAGGATGGCGACGCTGGCCAAGGGTTTGTCACGGACAAAGCGGGAGACGCTGTCCAGCGCATCGCCATAGGTTTCCTGCCATTGCCCGGCGGCCTGGCGGGCCGCCCCCTCCAGGCGCATCTGCTGATCGTCCAGCAGCTCGCCTACCACGCCCTGGGCCTTGCCGGCCGCCGTGCCCACCGCACCTTTGATCTGTTCGCTACGCATCGTGCATTCCTTCAGCTGATGGTGTTCGGTACATGGCCCGTGTCCGCCACGGCACCGCACCTCACCCAGCCTAAGAAACCCCGTGACGCCGCAGAAGCGCCATTTGTACTGGTGGCACTGGTGCATTTGCACCGGTCAGCGCTGTACCTTTCAGCGCTGAGCCTTGCCGCGACGGTCGCCGCTGAACAGCCCGCGCTCGCGAGCCCAGACAATGGCCTCGGCACGGCTGTGCACCGCCAGCTTGGAATACACCGTGGCCACGTGATTGCGCACCGTGCTGGGCGCCAGCTGCAGGCGGGCGGCGATCTCCTTGTCGGCCAGGCCCTCGCAGATCAGCCCCAGCACATCGCGCTCGCGGGCGGTCAGGTCGGTAAAGGACGCACTGGGCTGCTCGGCCTGGTTGGCGCTGCGCACATTGGCCAGCTTCTCGATCAGGGTCTGGCTGAACCACGAGGCATCGCGCATCACCTCCTCGATCGCCGACACCAGCTCCAGCTCGGAGCGCTTGCGCTCGGTGATGTCCATCAGCACCAGCAGATAGCTGGGCTTGCCCTGGATATCCACGGTGTCGGCCGAGACCACGCAGTCGAGCAATTCACCACCCTTCTTCGCCACCCGAAGGTCGACGTTGCGCACATCGGCGTTTTTCTCCAGGGCGCCGAACAGGCTGGCGCAGGCCTGCGGGCTGGCGATGAAACCGACTTCTTCCACGGTCTTGCCCAGCAGCTCCTCAGCGGCATAACCGGTGCTGTCGAGAAAGGCCTCGTTGACGTCGACGATCTGCTGGCTGTCGGCGCCGCAGACCAGGGTCGGCACCGGCGTCAGGCGAAACGCCTTGGCAAAGCGCTCTTCGCTCTGGCGCAGGGCCGTCTCGGCCTTGCGCCGCGGCTCCAGGTCCATGAAGGAAAACAGCATGCAGTCTTCTTCGTTGATATCCAGCGGCTGGCCAGCGACGATCACCAGCTTGCTGCCGCCTTCGGGCAGGCGCAGTTCGGCCTGCATCTGCGGGATGGTCGCGCCCTGGTTCAGGCGTTCGATGGCCAGGTCCTTGCGCTCGGCGCCCTCCAGCACATCCACTTCGTACACCGAGCGGCCGATCACCTGGTCGCGGGCATATCCAGTCATTTCCAGGAAGCCCTGGTTGACCTTGATGTAGCGCAAGTCGCTGAGGCGGCAGATCACCGCCGGCGCCGGGTTGGAATTGAAGGTCTTCTCGAAACGCTGTTCGGCGCTGGCCCACTCGGTGGCGTCGCTGAGGATCAGCACCAGGGATTCCACCTCGCCGGCGCGGTCGGTGAGGATCATGCTGCGCACCCGGTGCACCCAGGTGCGTTCTTCCTCGCCCTCGCCGCTGCGCACCTCCACCACCACGTCGCTGAAGGTTTCCCCGGCGGCGACCCGGTTGATCGGGTAGCTGTCCAGGGCCAGCGGGTGGTTGTTGCGATAACGCAGGGCGAAACGCTCGGCGTACTGGCGGTCGTCGGCGCCCAGCTCGGCGATCTCCTCGACCCCGTGCATGGCCAGCGCCGCCTCGTTGGCCCAGACGATGCGCCGGTCCGCCTCGAGCAGGATGACCCCGTCGGACAGTCCGGAAATGATCTGCTGCAACTGCCGGCGATTGGTTTCGGTGGCGAGTAGATCCTGGCTCATGGCGACTCCTCAAAGGCCCGGCGCCACTGGCGTGACGTCGAAAAAAGGCGGGCAGAAACTACGACCACGGCGCATCGCCATCGTGCCCTGGAGCTAATACCCCCTTACCGCCGAAGCGCTTCCCTGTAGCCGCTGGCGCAGCCTGCGATAGACCCGAAGGGTCTCCAGCACCAGCAGGATCGCCACGAGCGTGCCGCTCGTTCGCAGCCTGCGGCAGCGGCTACACAGGCATTGCGCGGGGCCGGAATATCGAGGGAGTCGCAGCCTCCCTGTAGCCGCTGGCGCAGCCTGCGATAGACCCGCAGGGTCTCCAACGCCAGCAAGATCGCCACGAGCGGGCCGCTCGATCGCAGCCTTCGGCAGCGGCTACACAAGCATTGAGCAGGGCCGGGATATGGCGTGGCTCAGGAAATGCCCAGGGCCTTCAGGCGTCGGTACAGGGTGCGCTCGCTCAGGCCCAGGGCCTTGGCCAGTTCGCTGCGCGAGCCTTCGAACACTTCCAGGGCGTGGGCCAGTTGTTCCAGGTCCTTGCCCGCGCGGCGCCGGCTCGGCGGCGTTGTGGCGGCGCCGCTGCCGGCGCGCAATTCCTCGGGCAGGTCCTCGACGCGGATCACCCCGTCGTCGCTGAACAGCCGCGCCCGTTCGAGGATATTGCGCAGCTCGCGGATATTGCCCGGGTAGGCATACAGGCCCAGGCGCTCCAGAGCTTGCGGCGCAACCCGCGGCACCGCGCCCGGCGCCAGGCGTTGCAGCAGGCTGTCGATCAGCAGCGGCAGGTCGTCGCTACGCTCGCGCAGGGCCGGCAGGCGGATCGGGAAGGCGCTGATGCGGTAGTACAGATCCTGGCGGAAGGTGCCGGCGGCGACCATTTCCTTGAGCGGCTTGTGGGTCGCCGAGACCAGGCGGAAGTCCGAATGCACGGTGCGCAGGCTGCCCACCGGGCGAAAGCTGCCGGACTCGATCAGCCGCAGCAGCTTGACCTGCATCGCCAGCGGCACTTCACCGATCTCGTCGAGAAACAGGGTGCCGCCATGGGCCGCCTCGGCCAGGCCGATCTTGCGTTGCAGGGCGCCGGTGAAGGCGCCCTTCTCGTAGCCGAACAGTTCGCTCTCCAGCAGCGACTCGGTCAGGCCGGTGCAATCGACCACCACCAGCGGCCCACTGGCACGCGGGCTGCCGTCATGCAGGGCGCGGGCGAACAGCTCCTTGCCGGTGCCGGACTCGCCCTGCAGCAGCACCGGGATCTGCGACGGCGCCGCCCGCTGCAGGGCACTCAAGGCCGCATTGAAGGCCGGCGAACGCCCCACCAGCCCCTTCTGCTGCGGCTGCACCGAGGCCACCGCCACCGAACTCAGGCGCTCGACGTAAGCCACCACCTGCCCCGTGTCGCCGAGGATCGGCCGCAACTCGACGTCCACATGCTCCGGCCCGCGCGGGGTGTGATGGATATGCAGCAGGCGCTCCGGCAAGCGGGTCTCGAAGGCCTTGCGCATCGGGCAATGTTCGCCGGCCTGGTCACAAGGCACCGCGAACTGATGGGACACCCGGTAGCACTTGGCGCCGACATGGGGCTTGCCCTCGACGCCGAACTGGCGCTGGTAGGCGGTGTTGGCCGCGAGGATGTTGTAGTCGGTGTCTAACAGGATCGTCGGCTGCGCGTCATGCTCCAGATAGGACATCAGGGCTAACATTTCAGGATTGGCGAGGGCATTCGGGGACTGGGGCATGGCAACTCCTGGGCGTTGCGCGGCAGCTTAAACCATGGGCCCGGCTTCTGCCATTTTCTGCCAGAAACTGCCAATCGACTGCCACCTACAATTGACAGTGACAGCCAGAACGCCCACCCCAGGCCTTTGAATTCAATGAATGGGCGGTAAAAACAGCGCGCGCCGGTTGGCACGCTTATTGACAGTCCAAGGGACGACTGCCTGCCTTGGCCGGCGTCACCCTATTGCTCGGAGAACCCCATGATCATCGGCGCATCGCTGTGCGTAGAAGCCTTTTTTGACAGCCAGACGTGGACCATCAGCTACCTGGTGATGGACCTCGACACCCGGCGCTGCGCGCTGATCGACAGCGTGCTGGACTACGACCCCAAGTCCGGCCGCACCCGCACCGAGTCCGCCGACAAACTGATTGCCCGGGTGCGTGAACTGGACGCCCAGGTCGACTGGATCCTCGAAACCCATGTGCACGCCGATCACCTGTCCGCCGCGGCCTACCTCAAGGCCCAGCTCGGCGCCCGGGTGGCGATCGGCAACCAGATCACCGTGGTGCAGCAGGTGTTTGGCCGGCTGTTCAACGAAGGCCAGGGTTTTGCCCGCGACGGCAGCCAGTTCGACGTGCTGCTCGAAGACGACAGCCGCTTCGCCATCGGCAACCTCCAGGCCCGCGCCCTGCACACCCCCGGCCATACCCCGGCGTGCATGACCTACCTGGTACAGGTCGGTGAAGAGACCGTGGCCTTTGTCGGCGACACCCTGTTCATGCCCGACTACGGCACCGCCCGCTGCGACTTCCCCGGCGCCGACGCGCGCACCCTGTACCGCTCCATCGGCAAGATCCTCGCCCTGCCAGCGCAGACCCGGCTGTTCATGTGCCACGACTACCTGCCCAACGGCCGCGAGCTGCAATACATGACCACGGTCGCCGAACAGCGCGCCCACAATATCCATATCCATGAAGGGATCGACGAAGACGCCTTTGTGCGCATGCGCGAAGCCCGCGACGCCACCCTGGAAATGCCGGTGCTGATCCTGCCCTCGGTGCAGGTCAACATGCGCAGCGGCCAGTTCCCCGAGCCCGACGACAACGGCGTGAGCTACCTGAAGATCCCGCTGAACGCCCTTTAAAACCTATAACGCCACTCCACCAGGAGACGCTGCCATGCGCCCCATTTCCCCCATCCCACGAGCCGTCAACGGCAGCCACCAGGTGCTGATCGTCGGCGGCGGCGCGGCCGGCATTGCCACCGCGTCCAGCCTGATCAGCCGCGAACCGCATCTGGACGTCGCCATCATCGACCCGGCCGACACCCACTATTACCAGCCCGGCTGGACCCTGGTCGGCGCCGGGGTGTTCCGCGCCGAAGACACTGCCCGCAGCATGGCCTCGCTGATTCCCAAGGGGGTGAAGTGGATTCAGGCGGCGGTGAGCAGCTTCGAGCCGGAGCACAACGCCCTGCTGCTTAACGACGGTCGTGTGCTGGGTTATGACCAGTTGGTGGTCTGCCCGGGCCTCAAACTCGACTGGAACGCCATCGACGGCCTGAGCGAAACCCTGGGCAAGCACGGCGTGACCTCCAACTACCGCTACGACCTGGCGCCCTACACCTGGCAATTGGCGCAGAACCTCAAGCAGGGCCAGGCGCTGTTCAGCCAGCCGCCGATGCCGATCAAATGCGCCGGCGCGCCGCAGAAGGCCATGTACCTGTCCTGCGATCACTGGCTGCGCAACGGCCGGCTGGGGCAGATCAACACGCGTTTCTTGAATGCCGGCGGCGTGCTGTTCGGCGTACCGGACTATGTGCCGGCGCTGATGGAGTACGTGAAGAAATACGACATCGCCCTGGATTTCGGCCACAACCTGGTGGCGGTGGACGGCCCCGGTAAGCGGGCGACCTTCGTCCGCAACGGTGCCGATGGCCAGCAGGAACGCGTCGAGCTGCCCTTCGACATGCTGCACGTGGTGCCACCGCAGACCGCCCCGGACTTTATCCGCAACAGCCCGCTGGCCGACGCCGCCGGCTGGATCGACGTTGAACCGCACAGCCTGCGGCACAAGCGCTACAGCAACATCCACGGCCTGGGCGACGGGACCAATACCAGCAACGCGAAAACCGCGGCGGCGGCGCGCAAGCAGGCGCCGGTGGTGGCCACCAACGTGCTGGTGAACCTCAAGCGCCTGCCGACCCGGGCCCAGTACGACGGCTACGGCTCCTGCCCGCTGACCGTGGAGCGCGGCAAGATCGTCCTCGCCGAATTCACCTACGGCGGCAAGGTCGCGCCGAGCTTTCCGGCCTGGCTGCTGGACGGTCGCCAGCCGACCCGCCGCGCCTGGTGGCTGAAGGAACGCATCCTGCCGCCGCTGTACTGGCGCGGCATGCTCAAGGGCCATGAGTGGCTGGCGCGGCCAAGCCTGGTGACGGACCTGCCGGAATCATGAGTGAGTACAGCTTGCTGGGCGCCGGCCTCGGCGCACTGATTGGCGCGATCCTGGCATTGACCGGGGCCGGCGGCGGGATTCTCGCAGTGCCGCTGCTGGTGTTCGGTCTCGGCCTGAGCATGGTCGAGGCCGCGCCCATCGGCCTGCTCGCGGTGGGCCTGGCGGCCGCCGTGGGCGCGGTGCTGGGGCTGCGCGAAGGCATCGTGCGTTACCGCGCCGCCGGCTTTGTCGCCGCCATCGGCATCCTCATGGCGCCCGTGGGCCTGTGGCTGGCCCACCGCCTGCCGAACCTGCCGCTGGCCCTGCTGTTTTCCGCGGTGCTGCTGTACGCCTGCGGGCGCATCCTGCTCAAGGCCACCCGCGAACTGCGCCACGGCCAACCGGCGCCCCGCGCGGCCTTCCAGCCCTGCGTACTCAACCCGCTCCAGGGCCGGCTGCGCTGGACCCTGCCCTGCGCCCGCGCGCTGACCGTCACCGGCCTGCTCTCGGGGCTGCTCTCCGGGCTGCTCGGGGTCGGCGGCGGCTTCGTGATCATCCCGGCGCTGACCCGCTACACCAACCTGGACAGCAAAAGCATCGTCGCCACCTCCCTGGCGGTGATCGCCCTGGTGTCCGCCGGCAGCGTAATCACCGCCAGCCTCAGCGGCGTGATGCACTGGGCGGTGGGCGCACCCTTCGCCATTGGCGCGGTGCTGGGGTTGATCGCCGGCCGGCAGGTAGCCCGTTACCTGGCGGGGCCGCGGTTGCAGCAGCTGTTTGCCTTGGTGGGGATGCTGGCGGCGGTGATGCTCAGCCTCGGAGCACTCGGCGCCTGGCGTTGAACCCGTAATCGCGAGCAAACGCTCTTCTGTAGGAGCGAAGCTTG
This sequence comes from Pseudomonas sp. GW456-L12, assembly GCF_059424045.1. Lineage (NCBI taxonomy): Bacteria > Pseudomonadati > Pseudomonadota > Gammaproteobacteria > Pseudomonadales > Pseudomonadaceae > Pseudomonas > Pseudomonas sp. GW456-L12. The sequence goes on along the minus strand of NZ_JBWKZA010000039.1, from coordinate 17,395 downwards.
CTCGCGATAGCGCCCGCCCAGGCAACAAAAACATCCCGGCAATAAACCGTTCCTACAACCAAATCAGCCACTGCGTCGCCGCTTGCAGAATCCTCCTAAATCCCTGCCCCGCCATTCCCGGTACGGTTTCCAGCGCCCCTTTCGCCTGAACCAGGACCACCCATGGCCAGCAATGGACCCGGGCCGATGCCCAACCTTCTACGGCCCGCCAACCCCAACCAGCGCCCTGCCGAACGCGCCGCTGAAACCGAAGAGCCCAGCTACGGCGAACAGCTCTGGGCCCAGTATGAGAAATACGCCAAAGAGCCTGCGCCACCGCCCGAAAAGGTTCAGGTGGCGCTGCGCATCGGTGTGTTCTTTGACGGTACCGGTAACAACGCCAGCAACTCGGCCATGGGCCAGGTTTGCGGCGCGCAACACGCCATTGAAGCCAGGGATATCGATGGCAGTTGCAAGCCGTACATGAGGGATCCGGAGAGTAGTTATGGGAATGATGTGAGCAATGTTAAGCGGTTGAGAGAGCTGTATTACTTCACCCAAAATGCCGAGGGTGAAGGCATGCAAAAGCGTGCTTTTCGTTCAATCTATGTCGATGGCATCGGTACTAAAGCAGGAGAAAAAGACAGCCTGTTCGCATCGGGCACCGGGCGTGGTGACAAGGGAGTCTTAGGGTGTGTGCAGAACGCATTTCGTGCCATCAAGGAAGTTATCAGCGCAATACATGAAGAGAATCCCGAAGGAGAGATTACGTCGCTGACCTTCGATGCCTTCGGCTTTAGCCGAGGCGCGGCAGCAGCCCGGCACTTTGCCAATGAAGTCGTGCGCTGGCTCGGACCACTCGAGCTAATTCTCCACGACTACTCCAGTGCCTTCAGCCCCCGCTTCAACCGACAGTACGGCCACGACATAGACATGGGCTTTATTGGTCTGTTCGATACGGTACCGTCGGTTGCCGGGCTGAGCAATCTGGGCAACGTGCGCAGCGCCATTGCCCCAGGTATCAAGCTGCACCTCGACCGTCGCTACTTTCGCTCAGTCGTCCAGTTGGTCGCCCGCGACGAGTACCGCGTCAACTTTGCCCTGAGCCGGATCAAACCCGACCACGCGGAGATCACCCTACCCGGCGCGCATTCAGATATCGGTGGAGGTTATCTGGAGGAGATGCAGGAGTGTGTACTGGTCAGTCCGATGCAGGCGCTGGAGGTGCCGATCACTACCAATGTGATCCACACCTCGATTTATCGGGAGGCGGTCCAGACGAGAAAACGCTGGCTGGCCGAGGGCTGGCCCGCACAATGGCTGGAGATCGTCACGCCGGAGCCTATGGTTCTACCGCAAGATCCGCAGGACCGCCTCGGCGTACGACAAAAGCGGGTGTATGTCGGTGTACAGCTCAAGAGGCCCATGAGCAACAAGCTGGCGAAGGTGTATCTGCGCGTCATGTATGAACTGGCCAAGGAGAACGGTGTGCAGTTCGAGGACATCCCAGAAACAACCGAATATGCGATTCCATTGGAGCTTCAAGCGCTTTGTGACAGATTTATCGCCGGTGACTACAGTACAACTCCAGCCGAGGAGACCCTGCTCAAGCTGCGTTACATCCATCTCTCGGCCCACTGGAACCACCCGCTTGGCAAGCAGGATGGCGGCAGCCTTAAAGTCGTCTATATCAACGCCCCCACGGCGGATGCCGTGCGTGTGCAACACCCTCACGTACCTGACTGGACGCTTTGGTAATGAGAATGTTCATCGCCCTGCTGGGCGCACTGCTGTTGACTGGCTGTCAGACCGACCCACTATCCGGAAAAAACGACCCCAAAGATCCCTGGTGGGAGCTTGGCTTCATCGAGCCGTACTACATGAAGGTCTGGGTCGAGGACAGCGCCGTTGAGGACATCAACGGCAAACTATTCACTCGCACTGGTGGCGGCTCCGCTGCAGGTGGCGACGTCGGTTACGACAAAGAGTGGGCCAGAGGCTGGGGGGATAGCGTTGGAGGCAGTGGATGGTCAGTAGTTGGCGCAGACCTTCCCAAGCGTATTTACGTGCGTTGGCAATCCATCGTAGAGCCACAGACTTATCGCGCCTGGGTCGATATCCCGGAAGAAGCCCGAAAAATCATGTGGACCTCGACCAACCGACGCTGCCCGGAGACTCCGCATCAGACTGCCCGCTATATGGCATCAGTCTATTTAGGCCTGGCCCCTGGCGGCATCGTTCAGGTGTGGGTAAGGGATGAATGCCGTCACCCTGTCAAAGTAGCCCGGGCCCAAGCCGAAGTTGAGCCACTAGGACCGGACCAAGGAAAAAACAATGGGCGTTACGCCTATAAGGTCAGCGAGAAGTCCAAACGTTATATAGAGAAATACGGAATTCCCTATGGCAGTTGGTAAGCAAAGCTCTCTTGGTATCGACACACTTTACTACCTGAACACATCCCCCTACCTACCTGACTGAACCCGTTGGTAATGAGAGTATTCATCGCCCTGCTGAGCACACTGCTACTAAGTGGCTGCCTGACCAGCGATCCCCTATCCGGAAAAAACGACCCCAAAGATCCCTGGTGGCAACTTGGCTTCAGCGAGCCGTTCTATATGAAAGTTTGGGTCGAAGACAGTGCAGTTGAAGATATCAACGGCAAGCTATTCCTTCGCACTGGCGGTGGCTCCGCTGCGGGTGGTGATATGGGTTACGACAAAGAGTGGGCCAGAGGATGGGGCGGGAAGGGAGTTGGAGGTAGCGGTAAGTCAGTGGTTGGCGCTGACCTGCCCAAGCGCATTTTCGTACGCTGGCAATCGGTCGTAGAGCCACAGACCTATCGAGCCTGGGTGGATATCCCGGAAGAGGCCCGGAAAATAATGACCACCTCGACTAACCGACGCTGCCCAGAAACTCCGCATCAGACTGCTCGCTATATGGCATCGGTCTATTTAGGTCTAACTCCGGGTGGCATCGTGCAAGTCTGGGTCAGAGATGAATGCCGCAACACGGTCAAGGTCGCTCGTGCACAAGCTGAAATTGAACCGCTGGGACCGCACCTGGGTAAATCAAATGGGCACTATTACCCGCTACCCGAGAGCTCCAAGCGCTACATAGAGAAGTACGGCATTCCCTATGGCAGTTGGTAAGCAAAGCTCTCTTGGTATCGACACCCTTTACGATGTGAACACATCCCCCTACCTACCTGACTGAATACGTTGGTAATGAGAGCATTCATCACCCTGCTGGGCGCACTACTGCTAACTGGCTGCCTGGCCAGCGATCCGCTTTCCGCAAAAAACGATCCCAAAAGCCCCTGGTGGGAACTTGGCTTTACCGAACCCTACTACATGGAAGTCTGGGTTGAAGACAGCGCGGTAGAAGACATCAACGGAAAACTGTTTCACCGCACCGGCCGAGGGACTGCATCAGGTGGCGACCTTGGTTATAAAAAGGAATGGGCCAGAGGTTGGAGCGAGGTTGGTGGTGATGGCCGATCGGTGATCGGTGCCGACCTGCCCAAACGCATTTTCGTGCGCTGGCAATCGGTGGTTGAACCGCAAACCTATCGGGTATGGATCGATATCCCGGAAGAGGCCCGACAGATCATGCGTAAGACCACAGCCCGTCGTTGCCCGGAAACGCCACAGCAAACCGCCAGCTATATGGCCTCGGTCAATCTGGGGCTCGCTCCTGGCGGAATTGTTCAGGTCTGGGTAAGAGACGAATGCCGTCACCCGATCAAAGTCGCCCATGTCCAAGCTGAGATTGAACCGCTGGGACCGCACCTGGGTAAATCAAATGGGCACTATTACCCCCTGTCCGAGAACTCCAAGCAGTACATAGAGAAATACGGAATTCCCTATGGCAGTTGGTAAACAACTCCCCCTCACACACCTGACTGGACGCCTTGGTAATGAGAGTACTCATCGCCCAGTTGACGCGCTGATGCCCTGCGGCATACCACAACTCTCACAGGCAACTCCCCAACTGACAGCCCCGCTCCTCTAACCACCTCAGACATATCGCACCACCACCCCAAAGACTAAACTCCACTCACCCTTCCCTCGCACAAGGTGCCCTCCCCATGAACATCGACTGGCTGCACTTCACACCTTGGAGCGCCCTCGCCGGTGGCGCGCTGATTGGTCTGGCCGCCGGTCTGTTTGTCATGGCCAACGGGCGTATCGCCGGGATCAGCGGTTTGCTGGGCAGCCTGTTGCAACCGGGCAGCGAAGGCTGGAGCGAAAAGGCCCTGTTCCTCTCGGGCCTGCTGCTGGCGCCGTTGTTCTGGGGGTTGTTCCAGGTGTTGCCGACAATCGAGTTTCAAAGCGGCATAGCCGGCCTGATCGGCGCCGGGCTGTTGGTGGGCCTGGGTACGCGCTACAGCGCGGGCTGCACCAGTGGTCATGGAGTCTGTGGCATCTCCCGATGGTCGCCGCGCTCATTGGTCGCCACCCTGAGTTTTATGCTGACCGGCTTTATCACCGTCTGGCTGCTGCGCCACGGGATGGGGCTATGAACGGGAAGTCTGTGAAAATGCGCAAGGTCACGGCTTTTATCGCCGGCCTGGTGTTTGGCCTCGGCCTGCTGCTGTCGGGCATGGCCAACCCGACCAAGGTCCTGGGCTTTCTCGACCTGGCGGGCCAGTGGGACCCGTCCCTGGCCCTGGTGATGCTCGGCGCCATCGGCGCTGCCTGGTGGCCGTTCCACTGGGCCATCAAACAGCCCAATGCCCTGCTCGGCGCAAGCATGCAATTGCCCACCCGCCGCGATATCGACCGCCGCCTGATCGGTGGCAGCCTGCTGTTCGGTATCGGCTGGGGCATCGCCGGCATCTGCCCGGGGCCGGGGCTGACCCTGCTGCTCACGCCCCATTGGCAGGCCTGGGTATTTGTCCTGGCCATGCTGGCGGGCATGCTGCTGTTTCAGTGGCTGGAAGCGCGCCGCGCGCACTAAGCCCTTGGCGAACAATCCCCACCAAGGCTAGTGTCCAGACCTACCCCTCAAAGGACTCCTCCACATGGACTGTGAAATCCGCCCCGCCCACGCGCAGGACGCCGACGCCATCAGCCGCCTGATCATCGCCGCCCTGCAGATCAGCAACGCCCAGGATTACCCCGCCGCGGTAATCGCCCAGGTGCAGGAAAACTTCAGCCCGCACGCCGTGCGCCAGCTATTGAGCAAACGCCAGGTCTGGGTCGCACAAGCGGCCGGTGAAATCGTCGGCACCGCCAGCCTCGACGGCCCTGTAGTGCGCTCGGTCTTCGTCGCCCCCGCGCGGCAAGGCCAGGGCGTCGGTCGCCAACTGATGGCCGAGCTGGAACGCCAGGCCCTGGGCGCCGGCCTCACCCAGCTGACGGTGCCCGCCTCGATCACCGCCGAAGGCTTCTACGCCAACCTGGGCTTTCACACCCTGCGCGAGCAACACCACGGCGAAGAACGCACCCTGATCATGCAACGCGAGCTAGATCAGACGACGCACAACCTGTAGCCGCTGCCGAGCCCGCGAGGCTGCGATCGACTGCATAGCAGTCGCAAAACCGGCAAGCACAGCCTGTCTGACTAAACACCAAGACCAACCTACAAAACCGAACCCAGCTCAAGGCAAAGCCTCAAACCGCCCACTCCCCTCATTCCACTGAAACCCCGACAACCTGCAGTCGCTCAAACTGAGCCGCAGGCTCTGCCCCTCGGCCTGCACCTGCAACATATCCACCCCTTGATACAGACAACCCGGCGCCGCCAGCGTCAGGGTCTGCAGCGGTTTGCCGCTGGCCTTGTCCACCACCTCGATCGCCGTTATCCGCTGGTCATTGCCCTGCATCGGCACCTGGAAATACCAGCGTTTGCTGGATGCGCTCTGCAACAGCGTGGTGTTCGGCTGCGGCCACGAACGGTCCGAGTCCACCAGCGCCACCAGCTTCAGGCTGATGGGCAAGGTCTTGCCGGTGCGATAACTGGTCCAAGTGCCGCGCACCTGCTCCTGCTGGCGGTAATTCATCAAGTCATTGAACTGCAGACGCGCCACCGGCAACCCCTGCTCGTCCAGCTCGTCCATGGCCAGCACCTTGTTGCTGAAGCTGAAGGTCGGCTTGAGGCGGATCGGCGTGCGATAGCGCTGGTAGGCATAGGTCCCCTGGTACAGCGCATTCTGGCTGCCCAGCGTCAGCACAATGGCCTGCTTGCCCAAGGTGCCCTGGTACACCCCGTGGGCCGCGTGCGCCGGCACTAGCCATGACACCAGCAACACCGCCGCCAACCCGCGAAAAACATTAACCCGCCGCATCAGAAACGCCCCTCGAGAGACTGAATGAATTCCAGCCGGTCAGGGCTGATCACGCGGTAATAGTCCCTACGCTGGGTGCCCGCACTGAAGTTGATAAAGTCCTGCTTGCTGAACTCCATCTGCCCGCCGGCAAAGCGCACAGTGCCCTCGGCGGCCAACTGCTCCAGCTGCGGATGGCGCAAATACGCCTGGGTCTGTGGGTGGTACAGGTAATACTGGGTCGGCGCGCACAGCACACTGCCGTACGGGCCGTTCAAGCTGTAGCCCTGCACCTGGAAATCAAGGGTGGAATCGGCATCGAAATGCGCGAAGGTCAGGGTGCGGGTTCCGGTCGGAGCCAGGCACCACTGCCCTCCTACCTCCTGCACCACCTCACCGGTGGCTCGGCTCAGCACCCGGATGTTGTCCACCCGCCCCGTGTCCTCCCCGGCATTGCGCACGGCATGCACACTGAAATAGAACTGCTGGTCGGCCGCCGGCTGCAACAACTCACCGTCAAAGGCCTCGCGCTGATTCCCGCCAAAACGCATCACCCGCCGCAACTGCAACGGCTGCTGCACACCCGTGCGCAAATCGACCAAGGCCCCCTGCAACGCCTCCGCCCCCTCGGCAAAGGGCTGCAACGACACAGCCGCCGCCGGCAACGTCGGGTTATCCATGATATTGATCAACAGCCCCCTGTCCGGGCGAAACGGCGTGAGCTCCAAAGGCATCGGCAAGCGCTCAACCCCGCTAAACCAATAGCCGGACATCCCGCCGCCATATTGCGAGTCATAGGTGAGCGCCAGCTCCACCGGCGTATCGCCGAGCGTGCCACGGTAGGTGGTGATGGGGTTGGCGCTGGCCGTGGGCACACTCAGCGCCATACCCACCAACAGCGCCGGCACCCACCGGGATAGAAAATGCCCCAGGCGAGACACACCACCCCGCGTCCCTGCCCCTACTCGCCTCCCGCCACCAACGGACTGGCTCATGCCTGCGCTCCTTGCAATGGGTAAAAGGCGCGCAGGATAGCAAAGTCTTACGCCCTGTAGCCGCTGCCGAGCCCGCGAGGCTGCGATGGGGCGCGCAGCGGCCCCAAAACGGCACACCCCGATTATCCAGCTACACCTCAACGGCTGAATGGCGTCACAGCCTGGACCTGCGGTAACCGCTACGGAGTGTTAGCAACCATCCTGCTTGCGACAAGGATCAACGACTCAGCCTCGCCCTACCCACAATCGAGACCTTTCCTACAGCCCTGCCGTTGTTCCTAAAGCACCCCAGACCTATAGTTTTCACGTCTGCTGATTCCGGTCAGCGACAGGGGTTTCGCAGCCCAACAGAAAGAATCAAACAACACAGTCAATGACAACTCAGGCAAACTCCGCCTGCGTTTCGTTTATGGCGGCTGTGCGTGGGAGACCTCCGGGTCTGCCGGGTTTGTTTCTTTCCTCGGTCTGCGAACCCGCGTACAGCTGCCACCCAGTTGATTCGCAGCAACAGGTGGCGATTTTTCATTTTTTGGAAGAAACGACGCCATGAATACTCAAGATCTATCCGAACGATTTATTCCTATGACCCCAATCGCCAGCGATGGGCCGGTGCTGTTTATCGACAGCCAGGCACCGTTGGTGGATTTGCATGCGTGTGCGAGTGAGCGATTGATGACTGCGCTTGATTATCTGAATTTGATGAGCTGCACTACGCTGCGAGACACGAGCGATAAGGACATGGGCACGGTGACCAACACCGCCAGGTTATTGCTGCAGGATGTGCGGGATGTATTGGGGGTTATTGAAACAAGGGCGTTTAGCAGGTGATTTAGACGCCAAGGAAGCCGGCCACGAGCCGGCTTTTTAATGCCTCAAGCGTTTGTAAAAGAACGCCCTTATTGAAAGACCTAGTTCCCCCTTACTTGAGCCCATATCCAAACCATCAGTATTTTTTAGCAGGCATTTCGTTGCTAGCGACATGTTCGTGTGCGACCTCATCTTTGAGCAACGCAAATAGAGCACAAAGCGGCCTACAAGCTCCGATCCCCACCCATGACCTGCATTTCTACATGGGTTGCTACAGATAGGCTGTCCGACAGGTTAGACTTGCCGCTTTGCCTGCACTCCAAGGAACTCCCGCGTGAACACTGAAAATCATTCCCAGACGGCCGCCTTTCTCTGGTCGATTGCCGACCTGCTGCGTGGTGATTTCAAGCAATCCCAGTACGGCCGCATCATACTGCCATTTACCCTGCTGCGGCGGATGGAGTGCGTGCTCGCACCAACCAAGGACGCTGTGATTCGCGAGTACTACACCCATGAAGGCCGCCCTGAGCACATACGTGAAATGTATATGCAGCGGGCAGCAGATGGCCTGAAGTTCTTCAACTCATCGCGTCTAACACTTGCGACCTTATCTGACACCCAAACCGCTGACGATCTGATGAAGTATGTACAGGCCTTCAGCAAAGACGCCTACGAGATCTTCGAACACTTCCACTTCGAGGATTTCGTTCAGCAGCTAGCGACCGCCAATTTGCTGTACCAGGTGGTACAGCGTTTTGCCGTCGCGCCCTTGGAACCCGAGCGCATCAGCAACTTCGGCATGGGCATCATCTTCGAAGAATTGATCCGCAAGTTTGCTGAAAGCTCCAACGAAACCGCTGGGGAGCACTTCACCCCACGGGATATCGTGCACCTCACTACCTCGCTGGTAATTACCAATCAAGATCACAAGCTGGCTCCCACTAAAATTGTCACCATCTATGATCCAACCGCAGGTACCGGCGGCTTTCTGTCCGAGGGCGATGAATACATTCAGTCCATCAGCGAAAAGGTCAGCGTGTCACTGCACGGCCAAGAGTTGAACCCCGAGTCCTACGCCATCTGCAAAGCGGACATGCTGATCAAGGGCCAGGAGATAAAGAACATCAAACTGGGCAATACCCTGTCCAACGACCAGTTGGTCGGCCCCGAGCATCACTTCGACTTTATGCTGAGCAACCCGCCATTCGGTGTGGAATGGAAGAAGGTGCAAAAGCAGATCACCGACGAGCACAACCACAAAGGCTTCGACGGCCGTTTTGGCCCTGGTCTGCCACGGGTGTCCGACGGTTCGCTGCTGTTCCTCCTGCATCTGGTCAGCAAAATGCATGACCCACGTAAGGGTGGCTCGCGCATCGGCATCATCCTCAACGGTTCACCGCTGTTTACTGGCGGTGCGGGCTCGGGTGAGTCGGAGATTCGCCGCTACCTGCTGCAAAACGATCTGATCGAAGCCATCGTCGCGCTACCGACGGACATGTTCTACAACACCGGCATCGCCACCTATGTGTGGATACTCAGCAACCACAAGGCCGCTGCGCGCCAGGGCAAGGTGCAGTTGATCGACGGCAGCCAGCACTACGCCAAAATGCGCAAGTCGCTAGGCAGCAAACGCCAGTACATCACCGAGGATCAAATCAGCGAACTGGTGCGCCTGTATGGCAGCTTTGAGCAAACCGCGCAAAGCAAGATCTTCCCTATCGAGGCCTTCGGCTACCGGCGCATCACCGTTGAACGTCCTCTGCGCCTGAACTTCCAGACCAGCGCCGAGCGCGTCGCCAAAGTGCTGGAAGAAAAAGCTATCCAGAAACTCGACAGCGCCGCGCAGCAGCAACTGATAGCCGCCCTGCAAGCGATGGACGCCAGCCAGTTGCACCGCAATCGCGAGCAGTTCAGCAAACTGTTGAAAAAGGCCCTCACCGCGCACGGCATCAGCCTCAGTACGCCAGAGCTAAAAGCCCTGCTTAGCGCCCTGAGCGAACGCGACCCCGATGCGGATATCTGCACTATTAAAGGCCAGCCGGAGGCAGACGCCGGGCTGCGTGATAACGAGAACGTACCGCTAGGCGAGTCGGTGTACGACTACTTCCAGCGTGAAGTCATCCCCCATGTGCCGGATGCCTGGATCGACGAAAGTAAGACGGATGCACAGGACGGCGAAGTCGGAATCGTCGGCTTCGAAATCCCGTTTAATCGGCACTTCTATGTGTTTCAACCGCCGCGCCCGCTGGCCGAGATCGATCGCGACCTGAAAGCCTGCACTGACCGCATCAAGCAGATGATTGAGGGGTTGTCGGCATGACACATTTGTCGAGAACAAATTCGAACAACGGAGCAGCCGTTGGTCCACAGGGCGAGGGCAGGGAAAGCCCGAGTACGTTTCCAGCGTATCCGGTTTACAAGGACTCGGGCGTGGAGTGGCTAGGAGTTGTACCGGAGCATTGGGGTGTCAGTCCTTTGAAGTGGCTGGTTGAGCTGGTCACTGATAAAGCGACAACATCAAACTTTCAGGTAGGGCTAGAAAACATTGAAGGATGGACTGGGCGCTTTATCGAAACTGATACGGAGTTTACCGGCGACGGAATAGCGTTTCGACAAGAGGACATTCTGTTCGGAAAGTTGAGGCCCTACTTGGCAAAGGTTTGGTTGGCAGGCAAGTCGGGGCAGGCTGTAGGTGATTTTTTCGTGCTGCGTCCGTGTGCGGTTAATAGTGAGTTTCTTCATAAGTACATTCTGACGCCAACTGTGATTGAGGATCTCAATGCATCAACCATTGGTGCCAAAATGCCGCGCGTCGGCTGGGAAGACATGGCGGCCCTTGCAGTGACACTCCCGCCACACAAAGAACAAACCCAAATTGCCCGCTTCCTCGACCACGAAACCGCCCGCATCGACGCGTTAATCGAAGAGCAGCAACGCCTGATCGAACTGCTCAAGGAAAAGCGCCAGGCTGTCATCTCCCATGCAGTCACAATAGGTCTCGATCCCACAGTTCCGATGAAGGACTCCGGTGTGGAGTGGCTGGGCGAAGTGCCGGCGCACTGGACAATTAACCGGCTCAAACAGCTTGTAATAGATACTGCTGGCATCCAAATGGGGCCGTTTGGTGGAATGTTGGTTGACCTTGATGACTCTGATACGGGCTATAAAGTTTATGGTCAGGAAAACACTATTTCAGGGAATTTTTATTCTGGAAACAGGTGGATTCCAGAACACCGGTATTTCGCTCTCTCTAATTACCACCTTGAGATTGGAGATATCGTACTGACAAGAAAGGGTAGCTTAGGTAACTGCAGAAGAGTTTCACTTCTGCCACAAGCGGGAATTATTGATTCGGATACAATTCGCGTCAGGGTCAAGAACAACATGATGAATCCGGACTACCTCGAGCTTCTTCTGCATGAGGCCGGCTACATTGCTACTCAGCTGGGACTTGTAAAACGGGGAGCAATTCTGTCAGGACTAAACTCCGAAATCATTGCGAACTTGGTCATTGTTGTTCCTCCCCGCGTAAAGCAGGAGGAGCTATTGCAAGAAATCAAAGCAGCTTCATCTAAATACGACCAAGGAATATCCGATTGTGAATATGCGATTGAGCTGTTTCGAGAACGCCGATCCGCCCTAATCTCCGCCGCCGTCACCGGCAAAATCGACGTACGCGGCTGGCAGCCACCAGCCAGTGCAACATCCCCTGAATTAGCAAAAGAGGCCGTGTAATGGCGGACAGCAAGGAAGCTCAGTTTCAGCAGGACATTATCGATGCCCTATCCGCCCAAGGCTGGCTAGTCGGCACGGCCAGTGGCTATGACCGTCGCACGGCGCTGTATACCGAAGATGCCCTGGGCTACTTCAAGGACGCCTGGCCGGAACGTTGGGATAAGTTCGCCAAAGCTAACCCCAATGCCCCTGAAGATGTACTGATACAGAAGCTGGTGCGCGAGCTGGAGCAGAGCGGCACCTTGGATGTGTTGCGCCATGGGTTCAAGTTGCCTGCCGTAAAAGTGGAGCTGTGTAGCTTCCAGCCCGACCACGGCATGAACCCCGACACCCTCAAGCGCTACCAGCACAATCGGCTGCGGGTGGTGCCGGAGGTGTCTTACTCACCGCACGCCCGCGAAGCGGGTGGCAGTGGGCAGAGCTACAACCCGCGGCTGGACTTGGTGCTGTTCGTTAACGGCATCCCCACCGCTACGTTGGAGCTGAAAAGCGAGTTCAAGCAGTCGGTGGAAAACGCCAAGCGCCAGTACCGTTACGACCGCCCGGTAAAAGACCCGCTAACACGCAAGCCCGAACCGCTGCTGACCTTCAAGCGTGGCGCGCTGGTGCACTTTGCCGTGGGCCAGAATGAAGTGGCGATGACCACCAAGTTAGCGGGCAAGGACACCTTCTTCCTGCCCTTTAACCTCGGTACTGAGGAAGGCGGCGCCGGCAACCCAATGCCCGCCGACGACAGCCAATACGCCACCAGCTACCTCTGGCAACGGCTGTTGCAGCCCGATGCTTGGCTCAAGGTGCTGGGGCGTTTTCTGCACCTGGACAAAAAAACCAGCGAAAGCTTCGACGGCACGCTGGTCACCAAGGAAACGATGATCTTCCCGCGTTACCACCAATGGGAAGTGGTTAACAAGCTGGTCAACACCACCCGCACCGAAGGGCCAGGCAAGCGCTATTTAATCCAGCACAGCGCCGGCTCGGGCAAGTCCAACTCCATCGCCTGGACGGCCCATCAACTGGCCTCGCTGTACGATGATGCCGGCCAGCGGTTGTTCAACTCGGTCATCGTGGTCACCGACCGAACGGTGCTGGACAGCCAACTGCAAAACACCATCTACCAATTCGAGCACGCCCAGGGCGTGGTCAAACCCATCAGCCGTGACGTCGGCAATCAGAGTAAATCCGAACAACTGGCCGAGGCGCTGGCTGAGCAAACGCGCATCATCATCGTCACCATCCAGACCTTCCCTGCCCTGTTCGATGCCCTAGACAAGTACCCCAAGCTCGCCAGCGGGCGCTATGCGGTGATTGCCGATGAGGCGCACTCCTCGCAGACCGGCTCGTCGGCCAGCAAGCTGAAGCAGATTCTCGGCAGCGATGCACTGGATGGTGAGGAAGTCAGCGCCGAAGAACTGCTGGACGCCGCCGTGCAGGCGCGCCAACCCAATGAGCGCATCAGCTACTACGCCTTCACCGCTACGCCCAAGGCCAAGACCTTGGAGCTGTTCGGGCGCCCGGCCGATTCAACGCTGCCGGCCAGTTCCAGTAACAAGCCGGAGGCGTTTCACCTGTACTCCATGCGCCAAGCCATCGAAGAGGGTTTTATCCTCGACGTGCTGCGCAACTACACCACCTACAGCACCGCCTGGAAGATCGCGCACCCGGATGGCGAAGACGACGAGGTGGACAGTAAGAAGGCGCGCATCAAGCTGGCGCGCTGGGTGCGTTTGCACCCGTACAACATCAGCCAAAAGGTAGAAGTGATCGTCGAGCACTTCCGCGCCAATATCTGCAAATTGCTCAATGGCCAGGCCAAAGCCATGGTGGTCACCAGCAGCCGCCAGGAAGCGGTGCGCTACCAGTTGGCGGTGCGGGCCTACGTACAGCAGATGGGCTACAAGGATGTGCACCCGCTGGTGGCGTTCTCCGGCAGCGTGCTAGCGGATGAGGTGATCCCGGAAGAGGTAACGGAAAGCAGCAACCTGCTTAACCCCGGCCTGTATGGCCGTGACCTGGCGGTGGCCTTCGACACCCAAGACTTCAACGTGATGATTGCGGCCAACAAGTACCAGACGGGTTTCGATCAACCCAAGCTGTGCGCCATGTACGTGGACAAGAAGCTGCAAGGCGTGGACTGCGTGCAGACCCTGTCGCGGCTGAACCGCACTTTCGGTGACAGCAAGGAAACCTTCATCCTCGACTTCTTCAATGAGCCTCAGGACATTCTCGATGCCTTCTTGCCGTACTACACCAAGGCCGAGCTGACCGATGTAACCGACCCGCAGATCATCTATGACCTGCAGAAGAAGCTGGATGCCGAGGGGATCTATCACTGGCAAGAGGTCGAGGCATTCGCCATGGCCTTCTTCGACCCCAAAGCGGCTGCCAGCAAGCTCAGCTATTACTGCACGCCAGCCAAGGAGCGCTTTGCCAAGCGCTACGCTTTTTCGCTGGAGTCGCACCAGCAGGCACTTGATTACAAACACACCGCCGAAGCCAACGGCGACAGCGCTGGCTTGAAAAAAGCTGAGCATGCACTGAAAGAAGCAGGTGAACAGATCGATCAGCTCGACTTGTTCCGCAAGAACCTGCAGAGCTTTGTGCGCCTGTATGAGTTCCTCTCGCAGATCATCCCTTATGAAGATCACGAACTGGAGCAGCTCTGCGTGTACGCCAAGCACCTGCACCCGCTGCTGCGTGTGGATCGCCTGCAACAAGACGACGTAGACGTCGGCGAGCTGCAACTGAGCCACTACCGCCTGAGCAAGCGCGCGGAGCATCAACTGCGTCTGAACGAAGAAAAAGGCGAATACACCCTCAAACCCGGCAGTGATGTGGGCAGCGGTAAGCCCCATGACCCGGAGAAAAAACGCCTGTCGGAAATCATCGACGCACTGAACGATATCTTTGGTGCCGAAACGCAAGATGATGACCAACTGCATTTCGCTACTGGCATCACCCAACGCCTGTTGCGCCAAGATGATTTGATGGCTCAAGTCAACAGCCACTCGGTGGACCAGGTGATGCACGGCCTACTCCCCAAACGTGTGGTGGATACCGTACTCGACGCCATAACTGACAACGAGAAATTGTCGTTGGAGGTGCTGGACAACGAAACCAAGAGCCGAGCCTTTGCTCTGGTGATTTTGAAAATGCTCAAGGCAGCGGCCGGCCTCGCTGAGAGCGATCAACTGGGTTAAGGAGTGACCATGCCAATTCCAGATTTTCAAAGCGTGATGCGGCCAGTGCTGGCCACTGTGCAGAACGGCGCACCGCTGCCACTCAGTGAACTGCGCGAGCGCATTGCTGATCAGTTCCAACTGACCGAGGAGGAGCGCAAAGAGCACCTGCCTTCTGGGCATCAGACGGTGATCAATAACCGCGTAGGCTGGGCCCGAACTTATCTCAACAAGGCAGGACTCCTAACCATTCCCGCCAAAGGCATGGTGCAGATCACCGCACGCGGCCTCGATGCCTTGTCCAATGGGCCAGAACGCATCACCGTGAGCTGGCTGAAACAATTCCCTGAGTTCGCCGACTTCCATACCACCAAGCCACAAGCGGCAGACATACCTGCTGTGTTGGATATCGCCACATCGGAAACCACTCCAGACGAACAGCTGGCCGAGGCTCATCAGGCACTTGTGCAATCACTGGCTGATGAACTGCTTGCTCAAGTGCGAGCATCAACGCCAAGCTTCTTTGAACAAGTGGTGGTCGACCTGATGCTAGCCATGGGTTACGGCGGCTCACGTAAGGAAGCCGGCAAAGCCACTCAACTCACCAATGACGGTGGTATCGACGGCATCATCAAGGAAGACAAGCTCGGCCTGGACGTGATCTACCTACAGGCCAAGCGTTGGAGCAACACGGTACATCGCCCTGAGATCGACAAATTCATCGGCGCACTGACCCGCCAGCGGGCACGCAAGGGGGTATTCATCACCACCTCGGATTTTTCCATAGGCGCAAGGGACGCCGCGCTTGGTCTGGATATCAAGGTGGTACTGATCGATGGTGTCGAGCTGGCTCGGCTGATGGTCGAACACAACCTGGGGGTGAGCGTTAAGCAGGTGTACGAGGTCAAGCAGCTCGACAGCGATTACTTTGCTGAGGAGTGACTCGTAAGCGGTAGGCCCCAAAAACTCAACAGGTAATCCAATACATAGCTGAAGGTGACTGGGTAGTAGTGGTTGTCCAGATCACCAGTCCCGAACCAGCTAGCTGAGCAAAGTAACAACTAATAGATCCCCCCATCCCGAGTACGCCGTTACGAGAGTGACGGGGCTCGGGAGTCTCCCTTCAAGGGTCCCTCCCTCCAGCGACCATCATTCGCACACCGCATGATTCCCAAACGCTATCAGACGAGAATATTCTTACTGAATATTGCGTTTCTTCCCACAAAGAAACGGGAAACCTACGGATAGCCCCATGCCCCCTTCCCCCACCAGTAATCAATCCAATCCCGCCTGGAGTCGTGACGAACTTGTCCTGGCCCTGGACCTTTACCTGCGCCATCGCGATGGTTTACCCGGCAAGAACCATCCGGAGGTCCAAGCCTTATCACAGAGCCTCAACCTCATTGGCAACGTCACTGGCGTGAGTAAGAACCAGAGCTTTCGCAACGCCAATGGTGTCTACATGAAGCTCAACAATTTTCGGCGCTGGGACCCGAGCTACACCCACTCCGGTCGGACGGGTCTTGCGAAAGGCAACCAGGATGAAGAGTTGGTATGGCTGGAGTTCGCTAACAACCCCAAACGACTCGCCGAAGTCGTGGCCGCCATCAACGCCAATGTCGAGTCCGACACGACTACAGCCATAAATTTAAATGAAGAGGAAGAACCGGGCTTCTTCGAGGCAGAGGAAGGCAAGGTGCTTACCCGAGTGCATCGGGTACGGGAAAGGGACAAAAAGCTCGTCAAACACAAAAAGGACGAAGCCCTCAAGAAACACGGTGAACTCAAGTGCGAAGCCTGCGATTTCAACTTCAGTAAAACCTATGGTGCGGACATCGAGGGCATCATCGATATTCACCACACTAAGCCACTGCACACACTCCAGCCTGGCGATAAAACCAAGCTAACTGACCTGGCGTTGCTATGTGCTAATTGTCATCGTGTGGTGCATTCGCGACGTAAGTGGTTGAGCGTGGCTGAGGTAAAGGCACGCTATCAAACCAATCGCGAGTAAGCGGTATTTCTACATCGCCCGTTTGCTAGTGGTTCCAGGTTGGGTCATCTCATTGTTGGCCAGCCACCTCGCCCCTTGTGCAACGGGCTACTTGGTCGCTTACTTGATCGCCTACTTGGTCGCTTTGGCTGAGACCGGCCGAGGCTCGATTGCCCGCGATGGGCTTGAAAGGCTGCGTTTATCCAATCAATACACGGTTATCGTTAACGACCATCGCGAGCAAGCTTCGCTCCTACAGTGGCCCACCTCCGCCTAAACGATCTGCATTAATGACCTAGGTTTGCCAATCCGCAGCACTCAAGGCGGCGCGATACAAACGTCACGCCAACGAACCACTCCCCAACAACCCCAATTTCTCCGGATTGCGCATGATAAAGACGCGGTTCACCCGCCCCCCTTCGTCATACCCAAAACTCACCAC
>NZ_JBWKZA010000038.1:0-51222 GCF_059424045.1 Pseudomonas sp. GW456-L12 | reverse complement strand
ACTGCGTCGAGGGGCGCTGCGCGCCATCCCCCTGATGAACACCTCCACTCGGCCTCCCGATGGGGCGGGTAGATCAAGATCAAAAGCCGGGCGCGACTTACCGGTCGGCGCTAAATTTTGTAGCCGCTGCCGAGCCTGCGAGGCTGCGATCGACCCCGCAGGGGGCGCAGGGATTTTGAAACCGCTGGAGGACCTTCGGTCCTATCGCAGCCTCGCGGGCTCGGCAGCGGCTACAGGAAGTGTGGGGGCCGTCAGAGGGAAAGAATGGCAACACATTGAGGGTTGTCGCTGGTTTTTTGCGAAGCCATAGTTGCCCGGTCGCCGACGCATCGGCGGCCGATCTTAGCCGGTCGAAATGTGGGGCTATGAACGCTTAAGCGCCATCCATTACCATGCTGGCGCTTTTGGTTGCGCGGCATCCTTTATGGTGGCTGTGCGCGGGACACCTTTGGGTGTGCCGGGGAATGTTCATAGCTCCATCCCTGGTCGGCTAACCCTCGCACAGCTGCCTCCCATTTGTTTAGCCGCAAAGAGTGGCAGCTCTTTATGCAACTAAGGAGCTATGACCATGACGGACTTCATCCCCCTACAAAGCAATCTCACCCCCACCCCAATTTTCCACCTCGACCGCAACGCGCCCGCAGCCGATCTGCATGGCGGCGCGGTACAGCGCATCAAGGCTTCGCGGGATTTGATGCATAGCCTCAATTGCCTGAGTGTCAAAGGCGTGGGCGATCAGGATCTGATTCACTTCGTCAACGCCGCCCACCTGTTGCTGCAAGACGGCTGCGACGCGCTGGATGCCTTGCAGTGGCAACTGCAGGCGTAAAAAATCCCACCCCGGAAAAAGCCCAGGCTCACTGTCCCCAGTGAGCCTGCTTGTTCTTGCCGCTTGTAGCTTGCCGCTGCCTCTACCCCAGATACCCCTTGACCCCGGTAAAGATGATCTGCGCCGCCAGGGCGCAGACGAACAGGCCCATCAGTCGGCTGACGATCTGCAAGCCTTGCTCGCCGAGGATGCGTTCGATGCGGTTGGACAGGTAGAGCACCACGCCGACCGTGAAGCTGGCCAGGGCGATGCTGAGGATCGCGGTGAGTTTGTCGTCCCAGTGCGGCTGGCTGACGCCCATCACCAGCAGGGCGCCGATGGTGCCAGGGCCGACGGTCAGGGGGATGGTCAAGGGCACTATGGTCACGTCCTGCTGCACGTTGTCGGTCTGGATCGCTGACTTGCCCTGGGCCATGCCCAGCGCCGAGATGAAAAGCACGCTACCGGCGCTGATGCGGAAGGCGTCCAC
This sequence comes from Pseudomonas sp. GW456-L12, assembly GCF_059424045.1. Taxonomy (NCBI): domain Bacteria; kingdom Pseudomonadati; phylum Pseudomonadota; class Gammaproteobacteria; order Pseudomonadales; family Pseudomonadaceae; genus Pseudomonas; species Pseudomonas sp. GW456-L12. Next base: position 49,924 of record NZ_JBWKZA010000038.1, on the reverse strand, counting down.
GGTGATGCCGAACACATTGAAGATCACCCGTCCGAACAGATACAGCAGCACGCTGGAGGCCAGGGTCGCCAGGGCGACGTTCCACGCCAGGCGCCGACGCTCCTTGCTGGAGTAGCCGCGAGTCAGGCTGATGAAGCAGGACAGGACGAAGAAGGGGCTGTAGAGCACCAGCATCTTCAGGTACACGCTGAACAGCACATGGAGCATGGCGCAAACTCACAGCGAGGGAGGGCGAGCGGAGTTTAACAGGCGTTTGCCGGACTGTCGGCTCAGGACGGTTGCGCCGTGGTGCGGTTCTGCTGATCGCGCTGCGCCACCCAGTGTTCGATCAGTTCGCGCAGTTGCGACAGTTCCACCGGCTTGGCCATGTGCCCGTCCATGCCGGCCTGCCGCGCGCGTTCCTTGTGCTCGGTAAGGATGTGCGCGGTCAGTGCCACCACTGGCGTGCGCACGCGCTGGTTGCCGACTTCCCAGGCCCGCAGCTGCTGGGTGGCGGAGAAACCGTCGAGGATCGGCATTTCGCAGTCCATCAGCACCAGGTCGTAGCGCTGGGCCTTCATCGCTTGCAGGGCTTCTTCGCCGTTGCTCGCGGTATCGGGCTGCAGGTTGAGCTTGCCGAGCATGCCGCGAATCACCTTGGTGGAGATGCTGTTGTCCTCGGCGACCAGGATGCGGAAGTCGCTCGGCACCTTGACCGGCACTGGAACCCCGCTCAGCGAATGAGGCTGATGGGGGACCAGTTGGCCCTTGTTGCGCTGGGTCAGCTCGTCGGCCAGGGTGGTCTTGAGGGTGTAGCCGGCCACCGGTTTGGCGAGGATGCGCTTGACCCCGGCGTTGCGCGCGATGACCTTGCTCGGCGCGTTGCTGATGCCGGTGAGCATGATCAGCAGGATGTCGTGGTTCAGGCTCGGGTCTTCCTTGATCTTGGCCGCCAGTTGCATGCCGGTCATGCCGGGCATGTTCTGGTCGAGCAGCACCACATCGAAGTAGTCGCGCAGGTGCGCCTTGGTGCGCAGCAGGGCCAGGGCTTCCTTGCCCGAAGGCACGGCGCTGACGTTCAGGCCCCAGGCGCTGCATTGCTGCACCAGGACCTTGCGGCAGGTGTCGTTGTCGTCCACCACCAGCACCCGCGCGCCTTGCAGCGGGCCATCCAGGTCGGACGTCGGATGTTCCAGGCGCTCAGGGTCCAGCGGCAGGGTCAGCCACAGGGTGCTGCCCTGGTTGGCGCTGGTCTTGACCCCGAACTCGCCATGCATCAGCAGGATCAGCTGGCGGGCGATGACCAGGCCGAGATTGCCGCCCAGGCGGGTGCTGGCGAGGAAGTTCTTGCTGTGCAGTTCCGAATGCAGCAGGGCATCGCGCTCTTCGGCTTCCATCGGCTGGCCGCTGTCCTGCACGGCGATGCGCAGGCGCGGTTTGCTGGTGCGCTCGTCCAGCGCGACCACCACCAGGACCTCGCCTTCGTCGGTCTTCTTCAGGGCGTTTTCCAACAGGCTGAGCATGGCCTGGCGCAAGCGCGTCGGATCACCGCTGATCACGCGTGGCACCTGCGGCTGGATGAAGCTGATCAGCTCGACGTTCTGCTGCTCGGCCTTGGCGCGGAAAATACTCAGGCAGTCCTCGATCAGTGCATTGAGGTCGAACTGCACGTCGTCCAGCTCGATCTGCCCGGACTCGAGCTTGGAGATGTCGAGGATCTCGTTGATCAGGGTCAGCAGCTCGTTGCCGGCGCTGTGGATGGTCTGCACGTAGTCGCGTTGCTTGACCGACAGTGGTGTGCCCAGCAGCAGCTCGGTCATGCCCAGCACGCCGTTCATCGGTGTGCGGATCTCGTGGCTGATCTTGGCCAGGAACTCGGCCTTGGCATTGACCTCGGCGTTGCTGGCGGCGAGGTCGCGGCTGACGCTGAACTCGTTCTCGGTGATGCTGCGCTGGCGCTCACCCAGGGCGATGCTCATCGCCCACCCGCTCAGGCACATGGTCACCAGCAAGGTGACGATCAGGCCCTGGGGCGCGACCATGGTCAGCCCCAGCAGCGCCGGCAGCACGATCAGCGCGCCGATGTTGAAGATGCCCATGCCGGCCACGAAGTAGCGCGCCGGGCGGTAGCCTTTGTGCCAGTGATAACCGGCGATGAACAGCATGCTCAGGCCGACCAGGGCCACCAGGCCGTAGGTGATGAGGTTCAGCGGGAGTGAATCGACGAACAGCAGCAACAGGCTGCACAGGCCGACCATCAGGATGTCGACCAGCAGCAGCTTGTTCAGCGGGTGCGGGCCCAGCGGGGCAAAAAAGCGATAGACGAACATCAGCCCGCAAGGGGTGGTCAGCAACAGCGCCAGGTAGGCGCCTGGGGTCTGTATCGCGTGCCAGTCCGGCAGCCAGGGGCCGAACAGGTTGAGCATCAGTGCCAGGCTGAGCATCACCAGGGCTTCGCAGGACGCCAGCCACAGGCTGCTGCGCGAACGGGTGTAGGCGTAGCGCACCAGGTTGTGCAGCATCAGCATGCCCATGCAGCCGAACAGCAGGCCGTACAGCACGCTCTGGCCTTGATTGGCCGCGGTCATGACCGCCGGTTGCAGGGTGATGTAAGGGCGCAACTGATGGTCGGAGACCAGGCGCAGGTAGACATCGAGGGTCTTCTGGTTCTGCGGCAGCGGCAGCATGAAGTCGCTGCTGGGCAAAGGCCGTTCGGCCTGGGGCTGCTGGGTGCCGGAGGTCAGTTGCTCAACCAGGTTGTCGCCGTCCAGCACATACATGTCCAGGCGTGACAGGTCGGGCGCGAAGATCCGCAGCAGTTGTTCGTGCTTGCCCGGTTGCAGTTTGAAACGCAGCCATAACGCGCCTCCGGGTTCGGCGGCGGTGATGCGTTCCAGTTCGATCGGGCTGAATTGATTGGTGTAGCGCGGGGAGCGGATATCGCTCAGTTGCAGGTCGGCCTGTTCATCGAGCAAAACGGCCCAGTTACTGCCTTGTGCGGCCTGGGCCGGGATCAAGCAGAGCAGGGTCAGCAGAGTGACGGTGAAACCTATGGCAGTCCTGAGCCAGCGCACGGCGAAATCCCTTCGTAGGTTGATGCCAGATTATAACTATGCGCGGCGCTGGAGCCGTCCGGCAAGGGCCTGGGGGCCCTTGCCGGACAGGAAGACAGGATTACTCCTGACTTTCGCCACGCTCGCGGGCAATGGCCCGGTAACCGATGTCTTTGCGGTAGAAGCAGCCTTGCCAATCGATCTTAGCTGCCAGTTGGTAGGCCTGCTGCTGCGCGGCACCCACGCTTTCGCCCAGGGCGGTGGCGCAGAGCACGCGGCCGCCGGAGGTTACCACCTGACCGTCCTTGAGCGCGGTGCCGGCGTGGAAGACTTTGCCTTCCAGTTTGGCGGCCGCGTCCAGGCCTTCGATCACCGCGCCTTTGGCGTAGTCACCAGGATAGCCGCCAGCGGCCAGGACGATGCCCAGGCTCGGACGTGGATCCCATTGCGCTTCGACCTTGTCCAGCGCCTGGGCCAGGGCGGCCTCGACCAGCAGCACCAGGCTCGATTGCAGGCGCAGCATCACCGGTTGGGTTTCCGGATCGCCGAAGCGGCAGTTGAACTCGATGACTTTCGGGTTGCCGGCCTTGTCGATCATCAGGCCGGCGTACAGGAAACCGGTGTAGACGTTGCCTTCGTCGGCCATGCCGCGCACGGTCGGCCAGATCACCTGGTCCATCACGCGCTGGTGCACGTCGGCGGTGACCACCGGGGCAGGGGAGTAGGCCCCCATGCCGCCGGTGTTCGGGCCGCTGTCGCCGTCGCCGACGCGTTTGTGGTCCTGGCTGGTGGCCATGGGCAGCACGTTCTTGCCGTCGACCATGACGATGAAGCTGGCTTCCTCGCCGTCGAGGAACTCTTCGATCACCACGCGCGAACCGGCGTCGCCGAAGGCATTGCCGGCCAGCATGTCGCGCACGGCGTCTTCGGCCTCGCTCAGGGTCATGGCGACGATCACGCCTTTACCGGCGGCCAGGCCGTCGGCCTTGATCACGATCGGCGCGCCTTTTTCCCGCAGATAGGCCAGGGCCGGCTCGATCTCGGTGAAGTTCTGGTAGTCGGCGGTCGGGATCTTGTGGCGCGCCAGGAAATCCTTGGTGAAGGCTTTCGAGCCTTCCAGCTGGGCCGCGCCAGCGGTCGGACCGAAGCAATCCAGGCCACGGGAGCGGAACAGGTCGACCACACCAGCCACCAGCGGTACTTCCGGACCGACGATGGTCAGGGACACGTTCTTCTCGGCAAAGTCGGCCAGCTGCTCGAGGGCCAATACGTCGATGGCCACGTTCTCGCACTTGGCTTCGATGGCGGTGCCGGCGTTGCCTGGGGCAACGAAGACTTTCTCGACCCGTGGGTCTTGAGCGACTTTCCAGGCCAGGGCGTGTTCACGACCGCCGCTACCAATGATCAGTACATTCATTTCAAAAACCTCGGATGACGCTAATTTGGGGAAGCGCGCAAGCCTGACGTTGTAGCCGCTGCCGCCAGGCTGCGATCAACCGCGAAGCGGTTGCAGGATTTCAGATCGCTGAAGACCCTTCGGGTCTTATCGCAGCCTTCGGCAGCGGCTACAGGGGAGGGTGGCGCCCCATTGATACTTAGTGGCGGAAGTGGCGCATTCCGGTGAATACCATCGCGATTCCGGCTTCGTCGGCGGCGGCGATCACTTCGTTGTCGCGCATCGAGCCGCCTGGCTGGATCACCGCGGTGATGCCGACCTTGGCCGCGTTGTCGATGCCGTCGCGGAACGGGAAGAACGCATCGGACGCCATGACCGCGCCCTGCACTTGCAGGCCGGCGTGTTCAGCCTTGATCGCGGCGATACGGGCGGAGTTCACGCGGCTCATCTGGCCGGCGCCGACGCCGATGGTCTGACGGTTCTTGGCGTAGACAATAGCGTTGGACTTGACGAACTTGGCCACTTTCCAGGCGAAGATCAGGTCGTGGATTTCCTGTTCGGTCGGGGCGCGCTTGGTCACCACTTTCAGGTCGTCGGCGCCGATCATGCCGATGTCGCGGCTCTGCACCAGCAGGCCACCATTGACGCGCTTGTAGTCCCAGGCCGGAACGCGGTCTGCCGACCACTCGCCGCAGGCCAGCAGGCGCACGTTGGCTTTCGCGGCAACAATGGCACGGGCTTCGTCGCTGACCGAAGGGGCAATGATCACTTCAACGAACTGACGCTCGACGATGGCCTTGGCGGTCTCGGCGTCCAGTTCGCGGTTGAAGGCGATGATGCCGCCGAAGGCCGATTCGGTGTCGGTGGCGTAGGCCAGTTCGTAGGCCTGGCGGATACCGCCTTCGGCGTCCGGGCTCACGGCCACGCCGCACGGGTTGGCGTGCTTGACGATCACACAGGCCGGCTTGACGAAGCTCTTCACGCATTCCAGCGCGGCGTCGGTGTCGGCCACGTTGTTGTACGACAGTTCCTTGCCTTGCAGCTGGGTGGCGGTGGCGATGCCGACTTCGGCAGGCTTGGCTTCCACGTAGAACGCCGCGCTCTGGTGCGGGTTCTCGCCGTAGCGCATTTCCTGGGCCTTGATGAACTGGCTGTTGAAGGTGCGCGGGAATTCGCTGCGGCCGGAGGTCGAGAGGGTTTCGGCCGCCTGGTTCACGGTGCCCATGTAGTTGGCGATCATGCCGTCATAGGCCGCGGTGTGTTCGAAGGCCTTGAGCATCAGGTCGAAACGCTGGGCGTAGGTCAGGCCGCCGGCCTTGAGGCTTTCCAGCACCTGGCCGTAGTCGCTGGCGTTGACCACGATGGCCACGTCTTTGTGGTTCTTGGCCGCCGAGCGGACCATGGTCGGGCCACCGATGTCGATGTTCTCGATGGCGGTCGGCAGGTCGCAGCCCGGCTTGGAGATGGTGGCTTCGAACGGGTAGAGGTTGACCGCTACCAGATCGATCGGCTTGATGCCGTGCTCATTCATGATGGCGTCGTCGATACCGCGACGACCGAGGATACCGCCGTGGATTTTCGGGTGCAGGGTCTTCACCCGGCCGTCCATCATTTCCGCGAAACCGGTGTAATCCGCGACTTCCACTGCGGCCACGCCGTTGTCCTGCAGCAGTTTGAAGGTCCCGCCGGTGGAGAGGATCTCCACGCCCAGGGCTTCCAGCTCCTTGGCGAATTCGAGGATCCCGGTCTTGTCGGAAACACTGATCAAGGCGCGGCGGATCGGCAGGCGGGTAGTCTGGTCGGTCATCTCAATTTCCATCAAAAGCAAAGGAGTCAGCAAAAAAGGCGACCGGTTTTACGCGGGCGCCTTTCTGGTTTGATTGAATGCTTACAGCAAATCGTACTGCTTGAGTTTCTTGCGCAGGGTGCCGCGGTTCAGACCGAGCAGCTCGCTGGCCTTGGTCTGGTTGCCCTTGACGTAGTTCATCACGCTTTCGAGCAAAGGAGCCTCGACTTCGGAGAGCACCAGGTTGTACACGTCCGTGACGGCCGCGCCCTCAAGGTGGGCGAAATAATTGTGCAGCGCCTTCTCGACACTCCCGCGAAGGGTCTGGCCTTCTTCGCTCGGCGTATTGAGGTGCTGTTTCAAATTCACGTTGTCGCTCACGGGTGCTGTTCCACTCACTAAAGTCTCGGTCATCATCGTCATGCGGCCACCCCTTCTCCGTCCCCTGTCACCAGGCTCTTGTAACGCTCGGCAAAGAACTCACGAACGTTGGCGCACTGTGCTTCCGTATCTTCCAAACGATTGAAGTGGGCGCGAAACTCCCTGGCGCCCGGCAGAGTTGCGAGATACCAGCCCACATGCTTGCGAGCAATGCGTACGCCCATGACATCGCCATAGAAGGCATGCAGCGCGGCCAGATGCTCAAGCAGAATACGTTCCACTTCGAACAGTTCAGGTGCCGGCAGGGTTTGACCGGTACGCAGAAAATGTTCGATTTCACGAAAAATCCATGGCCGCCCCTGAGCGGCCCGGCCAATCAACAGCCCGTCGGCACCGGTAGCGTCGAGGACGTAGCGGGCCTTCTCGGGCGAGTCGATATCGCCGTTGGCGAAGACCGGGATCGACACCGCCTGCTTGATCGCAGCGATGGTGTCGTACTCGGCAACGCCCGTGTACAGGTCGGCCCGGGTCCGGCCATGGACCGCCAATGCCGTGATGCCTGCCTGTTCGGCGATCTTCGCCACCGTCAGGCCGTTCTTGTTCGCCCGGTCCCAGCCGGTACGGATCTTCAGGGTGACCGGCACATCGACTGCGGCCACCACGGCCTGCAGGATCTCGTTCACCAGATCTTCATCTTTCAGTAACGCGGAGCCGGCGGCCTTGTTGCAGACCTTCTTCGCCGGGCAACCCATGTTGATATCAATAATCTGTGCGCCCAACTCGACGTTGGCGCGGGCGGCATCCGCCAGCATCTGTGCATCGCCACCGGCGATCTGTACCGAGCGCGGCTCGGGATCGCCCTCGTGGATCATGCGCAGGCGCGATTTGCGACTGTTCCACAAACTCATGTCGCTGGTGACCATTTCCGAGACTACAAGGCCTGCACCCAGCCGCTTGCAAAGCTGACGAAAGGGCTGGTCGGTGACGCCCGCCATGGGGGCGAGAATCAAGCCGTTGTGCAATGTATATGGGCCGATGCGTACCGCCGACATAGGACTTCCCTGTTGTGGGGCCGGATCATGAGAGTTCGAAAAAGGGTTGGCATGATACCCGCTCTCGATGACTGGATAAAGGCTGAATTGGATAAAATCTGAACAGTTATTCTGTTATTGCCAACGGTTTGGTCCGCTGGGCAGCAGTCAGAAAACCGCCGTCAATCCCGGGCGGCCTTTGCTCGGATGGCGCGCCTTACTCGGGCGAGTGAAAGCTTAGGCTGTAGTTGACGGCCTTGGGGCCCGGATCGAGGATGTCCAGCGCGATATGGATCGGTGTCTGCGGCGGCATCTCCGACACCCCTTCGAGCTCACCCTTGACGTATTCGCCGGGTTTGAAGCGACGACTGGCGATCAGATGGCCGTTGAGGTCGGCGAAACGCAGTTCCAGCAGCGGGAAGGGCTGGGAGAACGGCGCGCGGTTGTAGATGATCGCATCCACCACCAGGGCGCCGCTGAAGTCCGGGTGGCTGCGCACCACCAGGTTGCTGCTTTTGATGCGGCCGATATCGACCTTCGAGGGCACCGTACAGCCCAGTTCCGGGCAAAACTGCTGGAACCAGGGGCGGTACTGGTCCTGGCGCGCCAGTTCGTCGAAGTGATAGGCGATGTACTGGCCCGCCAGGCCGGCGGCGGCCAGCAGGATCAACAGGCTCCAGAGCAGGCGGCGGCCCCAGGGCGAGCGGCGTTTTTGCCAGTCCAGCTGGATCGGGTCGTCTTCCAGGTCCAGCAGCACGGCGTCCGGCGCCTCGGGCTCGGCGCGCCCACGCTTGTTGCGTGGCGCCGGGCTGGCTGGCGGCTCGATCTCATCGGGCTCGTCGGCCTTCAGGGAGCCGTGCGCTGGCGTGGGCTCCAGGTCGTCGTCCAGGAGCAGGGAGGGCGCCTTGGGTTCGTCTTCCAGATCGTCCAGGTTGAAGGACAGCGACGGTTCGGTACGCCCGGAGCGGCCGGCGTCGACGGGCGGCTGCTCAGGTTTTTCGTCCAGGTCGCCGCTGGTGGCTGGTGGCTGGCTGAACAGGCTGTCGGGCCAGTGTTCCTCTTCGGCATCCGGCTGGTCGCGGCGGGCGCTGAGGGCGTCTTCCCTGGAGGCGCGTTCCTGGCCGAAGGCCTTGGTCGGCTGGATTTCCCGCTGTTCGAGCTTGGCCAGTTCCTCGTCCAGGTCGAGGCTGTCCAGGTCGAGCTCGGTGGCGCTCCACTGCTTCTGGCTGATGGCGCGCGGTGGCGGCGGGGTCAGCGGTTCAGCAGGGGCAGCCGGTGCGGGAGGTGTGACGACAGCGTCCTTGCCAGCGCGTTGCTCAAGCAACTGCCGTGCGGCGTTGAACACCTGCAGGCACGAGCCGCAGCGCACCACGCCCCGGGCCACGCTCAACTGGGCGTGGCTGACGCGGAAGCTGGTTTGGCAATGCGGACACTGGGTGACGAAACTGTCGGTCATGCGGCGATCCGGTTTATACAGGCGGCCATTCTAGCGCCGACGGCCGGTGATGCGTACCCAGCCATCGAGGTTGGCGATCGGGTCCAGGTCGAAGTCCCGGGCGTAGGCGGCAGCGACTTCCTCACCCTGTTCGGCGAGGATGCCCGACAACGCCAGGCGTCCGCCGCTCTTGACCAGGCTGGACAGTTGTGGCGCCAGGGCGACCAGCGGGCCGGCAAGAATGTTGGCGACCAGTACGTCCGCCTGGACCTGCGGCAGGTCTTGCGGCAGATAGAGCGGGAACAGCGCTTCGGCGATGTTGTTGCGCCCGGCGTTGTCGCGGGAGGCTTCCAGGGCCTGCACGTCGATGTCGGTGCCCACCGCCTGTTTGGCGCCCAGCAGCAGGGCGGCGATCGCCAGGATCCCGGAGCCGCAACCGAAGTCCAGCACGTTGCAGCCTTCCAGGTCCTGACCGTCGAGCCATTCCAGGCACAGGGCGGTGGTCGGGTGCGTGCCGGTGCCGAAGGCCAGGCCCGGATCGAGCAACAGGTTGACCGCGTCCGGCTCGGGAGCGGCGTGCCAGCTCGGGACGATCCACAGGCGCTGGCCGAAACGCATCGGCTGGAAGTTGTCCATCCAGCTGCGTTCCCAGTCCTGGTCTTCGATCACTTCGCTGTGATGTTCGGGCAGCGGGCTGCCGGTCAGCAGCTCAAGGTGGGCCAGCACGCTGGCGGCCTCGGTGCCGTCTTCGAACAGGGCCAGCAGGTGAGTGTGATTCCACAGCGGGGTGGTGTTGAGTTCCGGTTCGAAGATCGGTTGATCCTCGGCGTCCATGAAGGTCACCGAAACGGCGCCGACTTCGAGAAAAGCGTCTTCGTAGGTTTCGGCTTGTTCTGGGCTGATGGCGAGACGGACTTGCAGCCAAGGCATGGCGGGCACCTTTGAAATATGTAATGTGCAGCCTAGCGGGCTGCGAGAAGCGCGCAAGTTTACGCGAGCGAGGCGCAGAAAACGACACGCCAGGCGCCATTTCCACTTGCCCGCACCGCCTCTCTGTAGAAGCGAGCTTGCTCGCGATGCCTGCAAGGGCGCCGCATAACACCAGGAAAATGCGCGCTGTCGCTGATGGCCCTATCGCGAGCTGGCTTGCTCCTACAAGAGGGGCAGAAACGACAAGGCCGCTCGAAAGCGGCCTTGTCGTTCTGGTGCGGTGTCGATCAGTGTTGGCCGGCCAGCTTGTGCTCCAGGTAGTGAATGTTCACGCCACCTTTGCAGAAGCCTTCGTCACGGGTCAGGTCGCGGTGCAGCGGGATGTTGGTCTTGATCCCGTCGACCACGATTTCGTCCAGCGCATTGCGCATGCGCGCCATGGCTTCTTCACGGGTTGCCCCGTAAGTGATCAGCTTGCCGATCAACGAGTCGTAGTTCGGTGGAACCGCGTAACCGCTGTACAGGTGCGAGTCGACGCGCACGCCATTGCCGCCCGGAGCATGGAAATGCTTGACCGTGCCTGGGCTTGGCATGAAGGTTTTCGGGTCTTCGGCGTTGATCCGGCATTCCAGTGCATGGCCACGAATGACCACGTCCTTCTGGGAGATCGACAGCTTGTTGCCAGCGGCGATGCTCAGCATCTCCTTGACGATGTCGACGCCAGTGACCATTTCCGATACCGGGTGCTCTACCTGCACGCGAGTGTTCATCTCGATGAAGTAGAAACGGCCGTTCTCGTACAGGAACTCGAAGGTGCCGGCGCCGCGGTAGCCGATGTCGATGCACGCCTTGACGCAGCGGGCGAAGACTTCCTGGCGCGCGGTTTCGTCGATGCCCGGAGCCGGTGCTTCTTCAAGCACCTTCTGGTGACGACGCTGCAGGGAGCAGTCGCGGTCGCCCAGGTGGATCGCGTTGCCCTGGCCGTCGGACAGCACCTGGACTTCCACGTGGCGTGGGTTGGTCAGGAACTTCTCCAGGTAGACCATCGGGTTGCCGAACGCCGCGCCCGCTTCGGAGCGGGTCAGCTTGGCCGAGGAGATCAGGTCTTCTTCTTTATGCACCACGCGCATGCCGCGACCACCGCCGCCGCCAGCGGCCTTGATGATCACCGGGTAGCCGACTTCACGGCCGATGCGCAACGCGGTTTCTTCGTCTTCCGGCAGCGGGCCGTCGGAACCGGGAACCGTAGGTACGCCGGCAGCGATCATCGCGTGCTTGGCCGATACCTTGTCGCCCATCAGGCGAATGGTCTCGGCTTTCGGGCCGATGAAGGCGAAGCCGGAGTTCTCGACCTGCTCGGCGAAGTCGGCGTTTTCCGCGAGGAAGCCGTAGCCTGGGTGAATGGCGGTGGCGCCGGTCACTTCGGCGGCCGCGATGATCGCCGGAATGTGCAGGTAGGAGTGCGCGGCGGAGGCCGGGCCGATGCAGACGGATTCGTCCGCCAGACCCAGGTGCATCAGTTCCTTGTCGGCCTTGGAGTAAACGGCGACGGTCTTGATACCCATCTCTTTGCAGGCACGCAGAATCCGCAGGGCGATTTCACCGCGGTTGGCGATCAGAACTTTTTCCAACTTCGCAGACATCGTTGGCTCTCCGCGGTTCAAACGATGGTGAACAGCGGTTGGTCGTACTCAACCGGCTGGCCGTCTTCGACGAGGATGGATTCGATCACACCGCTGGTTTCAGCTTCGATGTGGTTCATCATCTTCATGGCTTCGACGATGCACAGGGTGTCGCCTTTCTTCACGCTCTGGCCGACTTCAACGAAGGCTGGCGAGGTTGGCGAGGATTTGCGGTAGAAGGTGCCGACCATCGGCGAACGGGCAACGGTGCCGTTCAGCGCTGGGGCAGCTGGAGCTGCTGGTGCGGCAGCGGCGGCCGGAGCGGCAGCGGCAGGCGCGGCAACTGGAGCAGCCATCGGTGCCGGTGCGTAGTACTGCTGGGCTGGAGTCTTGCTGTGACGGCTGATGCGTACGGACTCTTCGCCTTCCTTGATCTCGAGCTCGTCGATGCCGGACTCTTCCAGCAGTTCGATCAGTTTCTTAACTTTACGGATATCCATGAATCATCAACTCCCAAGGGTCGGTCAGGGGCGTTTAGCTTGTTGTTCAAGCTGCTCTAGTGCGGCCTCCAGGGCCAGTCGGTAACCGCTGGCGCCAAGGCCGCAGATCACTCCCACCGCAACGTCGGAGAAGTAGGAGTGATGGCGGAAAGGTTCGCGTTTGTGCACGTTAGACAAATGCACTTCGATGAATGGGATGCTCACCGCCAGCAGCGCGTCACGTAATGCGACGCTTGTATGCGTAAAAGCTGCTGGATTGATCAGAATGAAGTCCACGCCTTCATCGCGGGCGGCGTGGATACGGTCGATCAATTCGTACTCGGCGTTGCTTTGCAGGTAGAGCAAATGATGGCCGGCCTCGCGGGCCCGGCGTTCCAGGTCCTGGTTGATCTCAGCCAGGGTGACTGCACCGTAGACCCCCGGTTCACGGGTGCCGAGCAGGTTCAAGTTGGGTCCGTGAAGAACCAGTAGGGTCGCCATCTGCCGTTCCTTGTTATTGCGCAGTGATTGGAATGTGCGGTTATCAGAACCCGGCGACTATGCCGCAAAGCCTTTGTGACTGTCCAGTTCTCTGCAATAGGCAGCACGATGACCGATGTTTACCTAAAATATGTGACCAACTGGCTAAATCCGGTCATTTGCTGCAGCAATGCGTTCAGCGAAGTCCGCGGCGCTGATTTCGCCGACCACACGCACATCGGCACGTTCGACGCCATCTTTGCCGAAGAACATCAGCGCCGGCGGGCCGAACAGTTGGTAGCGGTCCAGCAGGGCGCGCTGTTCGCGGTTGCTGGCGGTGATATCGAAGCGCACCAGGCGGTAGCCCCGCAGGCGTTCGACGACCTGGCGGTCGTTGAGCACTTCGCGTTCGATGACTTTGCAACTGATGCACCAGTCGGCGTACCAGTCGAGGAGCAGCGGGGTACCGGCATTCCGGGCATCGGCCAGGGCCTGCTCCAGCTCACCGGGGGTGGTGACGGTCTGCCACTGGCCGGCGCTGGTTTGCCCGGCGCTGTTGCTGGTGGCCGCGACCGGTGGGCGGGCGAGCGGGCTGAACGGATCGGTCTGGCCGCTGAATGCGCCGTACCAGCAGGCCAGGGCATAAAACAGCAGGAACAGCCCGCACAGCTGCGCCAGGCGCGCGCGCGGCGCCTTGTAGACAAACTCCAGGGCTCCGAGAAACAGGCCGACACCGGCCGCCAGCGCGCCAATCAGCAACAGGCTGACCTGGCCCGGCAAGACCCGGCTCAGCAGGCCGATCGCCAGGCCGAGCAACAGCACGCCAATGGCGTTTTTCACGTAGACCAGCCATGGCCCGCTTTTCGGCAGCCAGGCCGCGCCGCCGGTGGCCACCAGCAACAGCGGCGCGCCCATGCCCAGGCCCAGGGCGAACAGTTTCAGGGCGCCGCCCAGGGCGTCGCCGCTGGCGCTGATATACAGCAGGGCGCCCGCCAGCGGCGCCGAAACGCAGGGCGATACCAGCAGGCTGGACACCACCCCGAGAATCGCCGCGCCCCATAGCGAGCCACCTTCGGTACGCCCGGCAATGCGTTCCAGGCGCTGGCTGACAAAACGCGGAAGCTTGAGTTCGAAGACATCGAACATCGCCAGGGCGAACACGACGAAGAACAACGCAAAGGGCACCAGCACCCAGGCCGATTGCAGGCGTGCCTGCAAATTGAGCTGGGCGCCGAACAGCCCCATCAAGGCGCCGAGCAGGGCGAAACAGGCGGCCATCGGCAACACATAGGCGAGCGACAGATTGAAGCCGCGCCAGCCGCCGACCTGGCCCTTGAGGACCACGCCGGACAGGATCGGCAGCATCGGCAGGACGCAGGGGGTGAAGGTCAGGCCGATGCCGGCCAGGAAGAACAGCGCCAGTTCGCGCCAGCTCCAGGCGGTTTTCCCATTATCGGTAGCGGGGCCGCCGGCACTTGAGGCATTGGCCGAAGAGGCCGCGCCATCGATCTGCAAACGCTCGGTTTCCGGTGGATAACACAGGCCCTTGTCGGCGCAGCCCTGGTAGGTCACGGCCAGGGTGAAGCCTCGTTGGTCCGTGGCGCTGCGCGGCAGTTCGACATCGACAATGCCGTGGTAGACCTCGACGTCACCGAAAAACTCATCGTGTTTCTGTTCGCCCTTGGGCAGTTGGGCGGCACCCAGGGTGATATCGGCGGGCTCGGCGCGGAACTGGAAGCGGTGGCGATAGAGGTAGTAACCCTCGGTGGCGACGAAACGCAGCTTGATCGACTGCGGCGTGCTTTGCAGCAGGCTCAGTTGGAACGCTTCGCGCACCGGCAGGAAGTCGGCGCTGTTATTGATCGAGCCCAGGGTTGAACTGGGGCGGCTGTCCAGCAACCCGGCGGCGGTCGCCGGCAGGGCAAGCACAAACAGCATCAGGCAAAGCAGGCGACGCATGGCAATCTCGCGAATCGAAGGTGTGCGCATGATAGCGGAGAGCGGTGGGGTTCGCAGGCTGGCGGGTGGGCTGGGTTGCTTTTGATCGCGGGCAAGCCTCGCTCCTACAGGTTCGCTTCGTCTGTAGGAGCGAGGCTTGCCCGCGATAGGGCTCAAGTCAGACGCGGAACGCCTGCACCGCCGTGTGCAACTGGCCGCCGAGGGCCAGCAGGTTCTCGCCTTGTTCGCGGCCTTCGCCGATGCGTTGCAGGTTATCCCCGCCCAATTGATGGATGCGCTCGCTGTGGTCGCGGATTTCGCTGACGGCGCCGCTTTGCTGGGCCGTGACATCGGCGATGCGGATGGCGGTGTCGGAAATGGTCTGGATCGCCCCGACGATTTCATCCAGCGCGCCGTCCGCGGCCTGGGCCTGGCTGGCCGTGGCTTCGGCATGTTCGACCTGGGCGCGCATGCCTTCCACCGATTGCCGGGCGGCGGCCTGCAGGCCGGCGATCAGGGTCTGGATCTCGGCGGTGGCACCCGCCGTGCGTTGGGCCAGGGAGCGCACCTCTTCGGCGACCACGGCAAAACCGCGGCCCATTTCCCCGGCTCGCGCGGCTTCGATGGCGGCATTCAGGGCCAACAGGTTGGTCTGGTCGGCAATGGAACGGATCACCGTGAGCACGCCGCCGATGGTTGCCGACTCCTCGGCCAGCTGTTCGATCATCTGCGCGTTGCCTTGCACTTCGCCGACCAGGGCATGTAACCCGGTCAGGCTCAGGCCGATCACTTTCTGCCCCTGTTCCACCGCCATTCCGGCACTGCGGCTGGCATCGGCGGCCTGGCTGGCATCGCCGGCGACTTGCTGGATGGTCGCTTCCAGCTCGCCGAGGGCGTCGCGGATCTGCGCGGTGTCGCCGGCCTGGCGCTCGGCCCCGCCGTGCAGGCCACTGCTCAGTTCCGCCAGGGCGCGGCTGCTGCCGGCGACCTGTTCGGCGTTCTGCCGGATGGTGCCCACCAGGTCCACCAGGTAGGCGCGCAGGCGGTTCAGGGATTCTTCGATGTCGTGCAGTTCGCGGTTGGTCCGGCCCAGCTGGATGTCGCGGCTGAAGTCGCCTTCGGCCCAGGTCGACAGGGCCGGTGCCAGGTTGGTCAGGACCCGTGCCAGCCGACGCTGCAAGGTGTCGATCAGCAGGGCGATCAGCAGGATCAAGCCGATCATCAGGCCCTGCATCAGCCGCACTTCGCCCTGGATCTGCCCGTGCTGGGCGCGCACGACCGGTTCCAGTTCGGCGATGGCCTGCTGCACGGCGGTGATTTTCAGGTGCGTGGCGGCGCTGAGGTCGGCGCGTTTCTGGATCTGCTCGCGGGTGCGGTTCAGCTCGGCGGGGTAGCGGCCGAGCAGGCTGTTGAGTTCGCGCTTGAGGCCGATGCCGGCGTCTTCGACGGCGGCCTTCTCGGTGTTCTCCAGGCCCATCATGGCCGCGAAGTCATCGGTGTTCGACGCATTGCTGGCCGCGACACCCAGCAACGGCAGGGTTTCCAGCTGCTCGGCCTGGGCGCGCATGTTGCTCACTTCGCGCTCGACATCGGCGGCCAGTTCGCTGCGGCCGCTGCTCACCAGTTTGTCGCGGGCCAGGGACAGCTTGCCCAGGTGCTGGGAGGCGGTCAGCAGCAACGGCAGGTAGGTCGCGGCGCTGGGATTGCTGGCCGCCCCGGTCGCGTACTGGCTCAGTTGTTCGAGGCTGGCCCCCAGCTCGCGCTCGGCCTGCAGCAGCAGCGCTTGCGGATCGCCGGCCAGTTTGCCGGCGGCCAGCAGGTCGGTCTTGCTGAACTCGGCCAGGCCCGACAGGCTCGGGCGCAGGCTCTGCGCCAGTTCTGCGGGCAGTTCGTCGAGCTGGGCCTGCTGGGTTTCGATGGCCTGGCTGGCGCTGCTCAGGCGCAGGGCGTCGCCGCTGGCCAGGTAGTCCTCGATGTTGCGTGCCACCTGGTTCTGGAACTGCTGGGACAGCCCCAGGTAGCGCTCCATCAATAGGTAGGGGCGCTCGAGGGCGCGTTGCGACCACCAGAGCGTTGCGCCCAGGGCCAGGCAAACGGCAACTAATAGCAGGGTATTGAGATTGGTCAGCAGCTTCAGGCGCATCGCGTCCTACCAACGACTTGAATGGTAAGCGCCTGAACTTATTGCGTTTGTATTACAAGGTTATGACCGAATCGGTGGATTCTGGTGAAAAAGTGGCGCTTTGATGGCGCGCTGCCTGGACCCGGTTGCGCCCGCTGTCCTTGGCGCGGTAGAGCGCTTCGTCGGCCTGGCTGGCCATCATCAGGCTGTCGGAGTCTTCCCGCAGTTCGACCACTCCGGCGCTGAAGGTGCACCACAGGTCCTGGGGCTGGGCCGGGTAATGGATTTCGGCAAAGCGCTGGCGGATTTCATCCAGCACCTTGCAGGCCGCTTCCAGGTCGGTGTCGGGCATGACGATGGCGAATTCTTCGCCACCGTAGCGGCCGATGAAGTCGGTCTTGCGCAGGCGTTGCTTGAGAAACAGCGCCAGGCTCTTGATCACCCGGTCGCCCATGGGGTGACCGTGGCTGTCGTTGACCCGCTTGAAGTGGTCGATGTCGAGCATGGCGAAGCTCAGCGGCTTGTTTTCGCGGCGCGCGCGGAAGCTGCAGTCTTCGAGCAGTTGCAGGATATGGGTGTGGTTGTACAGCCCGGTCAGGCTGTCGCGGACCATGCGCGCCTTGAGGTTGCGCGCGCGGGCGGCGCGGTTGCGCACGGTGGTGATCAGGTGGCGCGGCTTGATCGGCTTGGTCA
The DNA here is from genome assembly GCF_059424045.1 of Pseudomonas sp. GW456-L12. Taxonomy (NCBI): domain Bacteria; kingdom Pseudomonadati; phylum Pseudomonadota; class Gammaproteobacteria; order Pseudomonadales; family Pseudomonadaceae; genus Pseudomonas; species Pseudomonas sp. GW456-L12. Next base: position 32,599 of record NZ_JBWKZA010000038.1, on the reverse strand, counting down.
GGAAGTCGTCGCCGCCTTCGCTCATGGCGTCCAGCTGCTTGTCCAGGTCGTCTTCGGCCGACAGGTAGATGATCGGCACGCTGACATAACGGTCGTTATGGCGGATCACCTTGGCCAGCTCGGTGCCGGTACAGGCCGGCATGTACATGTCGAGGATGATCAGGTCCGGCTGGAAGTCGGCCAGTTCGGCCATGGCCTGGATCGGTTCGATCAGGGTCCGGGTGATGATCCCGGCACTGTTGAGCAGACGTTCGGTGTGCAGGGCCTGGGCGCGGGAGTCGTCGATGATCAGCACTTTATAAGGTTCGTACTGGGCGACGCAGGTGAGGATCTCGATCTTCTCCAGCAGGCTCGAGGCTTCCAGGGTGCCGGTGAGGAACTCCTGGCCGCCGGCGCGCACGGCGGCCAGGCGGGTCGGGGTGTCGGTTTCGTGGAGGCTGAAGAACAGCAGGGGCAGCTTCTGCTCCAGGCCTTCCTGGGCTTCGGCGGCCAGTTGCAGGCCCATGCCGTTGCCGCAGAAGTCGACGTCGATGACGATCGCCGCCGGCAAGCGCTCGACCATCGAGGAGCGGAACGCGGCGATGCTGTCCAGAGACTGGGCGCTGAGACCGAAGAACTCCAGCTGCTTGGCCAGGCGCTCGCCGCGATCGTGGTCTTGCAGCATCACGTAGATCGGCTTGCGCAGGGGCGGCAGGAAGGTCTGCTCCAACTGGTCGCCATGGCGCAGGCCGGTGCGCGACAGGCGTTGCATCAGGCGGTTGAGGTCGGTGATCAGGCCACTGCTCAGGCGCCCACGGTTGGCGTCCACCGCTTCCAGAGAGTCGCTGATGCTGCGCGCCAGCTGGGTATGTTCGGGTTGTTCGAAACGTTCGGCGAAACGCAGCAGGCGCAGGTTGGCCTCGCTGAGTTCGGACATGTCGGCGGTCGACCATTCGCTGCGCTGCAGGCGCTGCCATATCTCGAGGATCTGACGAGCCTGGTGAATTACCCGCTGGGCAAAGTGGTGCTTGAGGCGCTCACGGCTGGGGTCTTCTGGCTCGGTCATATCCTGACTACTAGTTAGGGTGCATGCTGAGATCGACTGGTGGCTCTATGCTAGCACCTCTTATGGATTGTACGAGTGTCGTACGTCAACAATCTGCAAAGCGACCTTATTCAGTTCCCGACCGACTGGTCGCATAGGTTCTGAACTGTGCTTCATTTATAGTGGCCGCTCGATGTACACCCGGCATGTGGCGCCTTGCGCAGCGGATGATTTTTAATCCGTTCGGTTCGAGGCACGATGGAGTAGGGTTGTGGTCGAACCGATGAACCCAAGTGATTGAAAGGATATAGCCATGCTGGACTGGAAGAACCGCGCGGGCAGCGCGCCGGATCGTGCTGCTGAACCCAAGTCGGCGACACGCAGCTACTTTGGTGGCCTGCTGTTCAGCCGCGCCCTGGGCACCCTGGTGGCCTTGTACCTGCTGGTGGCCGGTGCCCTGGGCTGGTACTGGAGCCAGGAACCGTCGCTGTTCCCCGTCCAGCAAGGCGCGCAAATTGCCGCCGAGAAGGAAGGCAAGCAGATGGTCGTGGGCTACACCACGGTGGAAACCCTCAAGACCGTGGCCGGCACCCTGCTGAACAAGCCGGGTGGCTATATCTCCAACGACCGTTTCCCGCCGGGCCTGTGGATGGACAACATGCCGAGCTGGGAATATGGCGTGCTGGTGCAGGTCCGCGACCTGACCCGCGCCCTGCGCAAGGACTTCGCCCGTTCCCAGTCGCAGTCCGCCGAGGATGCCGACCTGGCCAAGGCCGAGCCGCGCTTCAACTTCGACAACAAGAGCTGGGTGCTGCCGTCCAGCGAGTCCGAGTACCAGGAAGGCATCAACTCCCTGAGCCGCTACCAGGCACGCCTGTCCGATCCGAACCAGAAGAGCGCGCTGTTCTACGCCCGTGCCGACAACCTGAACAACTGGCTGGGTGATGTCGGGACCCGCCTGGGTTCGTTGTCCCAGCGCCTGTCGGCCAGCGTCGGCCGGGTCAAGCTCAACACCGCGCTGAAAACCGAAACCCCGGCGCCGGGCCAGTCGCCGCAGGTCGACGAAGAGGTGGTGGAAACCCCTTGGATGCAGATCGACAACGTGTTCTATGAAGCGCGCGGCCAGGCCTGGGCCCTGTCGCACCTGCTGCGTGCCATCGAGGTCGACTTCGCCGACGTGCTGGCCAAGAAGAACGCCACCGTCAGCGTGCGCCAGATCATCCGTGAACTGGAAGCGTCCCAGGAGCCGGTCTGGAGCCCGATGATTCTCAACGGCAGCGGCTTCGGCGTGCTGGCCAACCACTCGCTGGTCATGGCCAACTATATTTCCCGCGCCAACGCGGCTGTCATCGACTTGCGTCAATTGCTCAATCAGGGTTGATTCATGGTGGTTACCTCCAATGAGGCCGCGCATCGCGCGGCCTCCGATGCCGAACAAGTCGCCTGGGTCGATGGCGAAGACCAGTTGCTGGGCACGCTGGCCCGCTCGGAGTTGCGCGAGCGCGGCCTGATCGGGCGCGGCACCTATATCCTGCTGTTCAATTCCGCCGGTGAGCTGTGCGTGCATCGGCGCACCCTGAGCAAGGCCATTTATCCCGGTTATTGGGACGTGGCCGCGGGCGGCATGGTGCTGGCCGTCGAAAGCTACGCCGAGTCGGCGGCCCGGGAGCTGGAGGAAGAGTTGGGCGTGAGCGGGGTGGAATTGACCGCCCATGACCATTTCTTTTTCGAAGACACCGACAATCGCCTCTGGTGTTCGGCCTTTTCGGCGGTCTGGGACGGGCCTCTGCGCCTGCAGCCGGAAGAGGTGCTGGAAGCGCGCTTCATTGCGATCGACGAAGTGATGCGGGAAATCACCGAAAAGCCCTATTGCCCGGACTCCCTGGCGGCCTTGCAGCGCTATCTGGCGCGGCGTCGTTAAAGTTGTATAAATTGGCGCGGTTAGGCTCTTAGCAAGTCGGCTTTTTGCCGTTACACTGCGCGACCTTTTTCAAGCTGAGCCGGCTTGCTTTTGTAGGAGCGAGCTTGCTCGCGAAGAACGCAAGGATGATGGGTGCTATCTGAAAGCACGCGTTATCGCTGACGTCCATCGCGAGCAAGCTCGCTCCTACAAGGTGTACCGGCCCAGTAGCGCTGCCCCTGCCTGAGTGGGGCTTCGCGGTCGATGGCACAGGCCATGTGCTTCGACCAGTCTTTGTCCTCCCAAGAGGATTGCCGGTGGCCAAAAAAGCCGCATCCTTCGCCGCCCTTGGTGGCCTGGTATTTTCCACCGACGCAGGTCGACATTGCCCGGACTGTAGCCAGCCGGTGGCAGCCTGCATCTGCAAACAAACCGTTATCCCTGCCGGCGACGGCATCGCTCGCGTGCGTCGCGAAAGCAAGGGCCGTGGCGGCAAGACGGTGACCACCATCACCGGCGTGCCGTTGGCCGAAGACGCGCTCAAGGAACTGGCGACCACGTTGAAGAAACGTTGTGGCACCGGTGGCGCGCTGAAAGACGGCGTCATCGAGATCCAGGGCGATCATGTCGAGCTACTCTTGGCAGAGCTGATCAAGCACGGTTTCAAGGCGAAGAAGTCCGGCGGCTAGCAGCCTCTGTGAAAACCACCCCCGACTTGATGCAGCCCAGATCCGATTCAGGCTTGCCGTCGTCTTCATGGTTTTCACAGAGCCTGTTCATGACCGGTTTCTAAACTCAGCGCTGTAACCGAGGTCTATGTCCTCGTTGCAGGCTAATCGTCATTTTCATTCTTTAGACTGCGCCAGCCCCGGACCGGGGTGGCGCTCTATGACTTCTTTATAGGGGACTTCGATGTCCGTACGACGCACACGCAAAGACGATGGCAGCCAATGGACAGTTGCGGACAGCCGCAGTGTTTATGGGATTCGCCATTGGGGGGCCGGGTATTTCGCGATCAATGACGCCGGTCGCGTCGAAGTTCGTCCGAACGGCCCGAACAGCTCGCCCATCGACCTGTTCGAACAAGTCGAGGAGCTGCGCAAGAGCGGCTTGTCCCTGCCGCTGCTGGTGCGCTTCCCGGATATCCTGCAGGACCGGGTGCGCCAGCTGACCGGTGCCTTCGACGCCAACATCGAGCGCCTGGAATACCAGAGCCAGTACACCGCGCTGTACCCGATCAAGGTCAACCAGCAGGAAGCGGTGATCGAAAACATCATCGCCACCCAGAACGTCTCCATCGGCCTGGAAGCCGGCTCCAAGCCCGAGCTGCTGGCAGTGCTGGCGCTGGCGCCGAAAGGCGGCACCATCGTCTGCAACGGTTACAAGGACCGTGAGTTCATCCGCCTGGCGCTGATGGGCCAGAAGCTGGGTCACAACGTATTCATCGTGATCGAGAAGGAATCCGAAGTCGCCCTGGTGATCGAAGAAGCCGCCTCGCTCAAGGTCAAGCCGCAGGTTGGCCTGCGCGTGCGCCTGTCGTCCCTGGCGTCGAGCAAGTGGGCCGACACCGGTGGCGAGAAATCCAAGTTCGGCCTGTCGGCGGCGCAGTTGCTGTCGGTGGTCGAGCGTTTCCGTGGCGCCGGCCTGGACCAGGGCATCCGCCTGCTGCACTTCCACATGGGCTCGCAGATCGCCAACCTGGCGGACTACCAGCATGGCTTCAAGGAAGCCATCCGTTACTACGGCGAGCTGCGCAACCTCGGCCTGCCGGTGGATCACATCGACGTCGGCGGTGGCCTGGGCGTGGACTACGACGGTACCCACTCGCGCAACGCCAGTTCGATCAACTACGACATGGACGACTACGCCGGTGTCGTGGTCGGCATGCTCAAGGAGTTCTGCGACGCGCAGAGCCTGCCGCATCCACACATCTTCTCCGAAAGCGGCCGTTCGCTGACCGCGCACCACGCCATGCTGGTGGTGCAGGTGACCGACGTCGAGAAACACAACGACGACGTGCCGCTGATCGAGAATAAGGAAAGCCTGCCGGAAACCGTGCAATGGCTGGTGGACCTGCTGGGCCCGACCGATATCGAGATGGTCACCGAAACCTACTGGCGCGCCACCCACTACATGAGCGACGTGGCCGCCCAGTACGCCGACGGCAAGCTGACCCTGGCCGAGAAAGCCCTGGCCGAGCAGTGCTATTTCGCCGTGTGCCGGCGCCTGCACAACTCGCTGAAGGCGCGCCAGCGCTCGCACCGCCAGGTACTGGACGAACTCAACGACAAGCTGGCCGACAAGTACATCTGCAACTTCTCGGTGTTCCAGAGCCTGCCGGACACCTGGGCCATCGACCAGGTCCTGCCGATCATCCCGTTGCATCGCCTGGACGAAGAGCCGCTGCGCCGCGCCGTGCTGCAAGACCTGACCTGCGACTCCGACGGCAAGATCAACCAGTACGTCGACGAGCAGAGCATCGAGACCAGCCTGCCGGTGCATGGCCTGAACGAGGGTGAGGACTATCTGCTGGGCGTGTTCCTGGTCGGTGCCTACCAGGAGATCCTCGGCGACATGCACAACCTGTTCGGCGATACCGACTCGGTGAACATCTACCAGAACCCGAACGGCACCGTGTACCACGCCGGGATCGAGACCCACGACACCATCGAAGACATGCTGCGTTACGTGCACTTGTCGCCGGAGGAGTTGATGACTCATTACCGCGACAAGGTGGCCAGCGCGAAGATCAGCGCCAGCGAGCGTACCCAGTTCCTCGACGCCCTGCGTCTGGGCCTGACCCGCTCGTCGTACCTGTCTTCCTGAGGTTTCGACGGCTCAAGAAAAACCACCGCTTGCGGTGGTTTTTTTATGCACGCCGCAAAGCTCAGCGGGCCGGGCTGAACCAGCCGTCGTGCCGGCGCAGCCCGAGGGCGAAGGCCAGCAGGGTCAGGCTGCGCACCAGCATGAACAGCAGGAAGGTCAGCCACAGGCCGTGGTTGCCCAGGCCCTGCAAGGCCCAGGCGCAGGGCAGGGTGATGAGCACGCTGAGCAGCATGCCGTTGCGCATTTCCCGGGCTCGGGTGGCGCCGATGAACAGGCCGTCCAGCAGGTAGCTCCAGACTGCGATCAGCGGCAGGGCGGCGAGGTAGGGCAGGTAGGTGAAGGCGGTCTGCCGCACTTCGGCGATATCGGTCTGCATCTCGATGAACAGGTGCCCGGCGCACAGGAACAGCACGGCAAAACCGATGCTGGCCAGCAGCGACCAGCCGCCGGCCACCACCAGCGAACGGCGCAGGGCCAGGCGATCGCGGGCGCCGATGGCGTGGCCGCACAGGGCTTCCACCGCGTGGGCCAGGCCGTCCAGGGCGTGGGCGGTCAGCAGCAGGCCGTTGAGCAGCAGCGCGTTGGCGGCCACGGTCGCGTCCCCCAGCCGCGCGCCTTGCACGGTGATCAGAAAGAACACCGATTGCAGGGCCAGGCTGCGGATGAAGATGTCGCGGTTGACCGCCAGCAACGGCCGCCAACTGGCCCAGCGCTGCAACGCCGCCCAGGCAATCCGCCCCGGGTAGGCGCGCAGGGCCGGGCGGGTCATGGCCAGGCCGATCAGCGCGCCGGTCCATTCGGCGATCACCGAGGCCCTGGCCGAGCCGGCCACGCCCCAGTCCAGGCCTAGCACGAACCACAGGTTGAGGGCGATGTTGATCAGGTTGGTGCTCAGCAGGATCGCCAGCGGCGCCCGGGCGTTCTGGGTGCCGAGGAACCAGCCGACCAGGGCCATGCTGGCCAGCGCCGCCGGCAGCCCGAGCAAGCGGGTATGGAAGAAGGTGCGGGTCATTTCGTCCAGCTCGGCCGAAGGCTGCATCAGCTGCAAGGCCGCGCTGCTCAGCGGCACGCCTATGGCGCCCAGCAGCAGGGCCAGACCCATGGCCAGCAGCAGGCCTTGCACCAGGATCTGCCGCAGCGCCGCACCGTCGGCGCGCCCGGCGGCCTGGGCGGCAAAGCCGGTGGCGCCCATGCGCAGAAAGCCCATGGCCCAGGCCAGGAAGGTATAGAGGCTGGCGCCGACCGCCACCGCGCCGAGCTGGTGGGCATGGGGCAAATGGCCGATGACGGTGCTGTCGACCAGCGCCACCAGCGGCACGGAAATATTGGAAAGAATCATCGGCGCGGCCAGCGCCCACACCCGAGCATGGGTCGGACGGTGGCGCCAGGCAGAAATCAGGCTGGACATGCAGGCTCCTTGAGAGCGGGCATTGTAGCCGCTTGCCCGCCCGGCCATGCCATCCCGATCACGGCCCGAATCCTACAAAGACGCCGCGGGTGACAGGCCCTCTGTCGATCAATGTGCGCTGCGCCACAGCCAGCCGGACGGCGGTGAGATATAGTTCAACCCTTCGATACTCCTGCCAATGAGTGCCCCATGTTTAACAAAGGATTGTTCCTGGCCTGTGCGCTGGCCTTGCTGAGCGCTTGCGATTCCTCGACCTCCGACAAGGCGGCGAGCCCTTCGGCTCCGACAGCGGCAGTGCCCGCGGCCAAGGCCCGGCCCGTGCAGGATGTCGCAGTGCTCAAGCAACGCTACGCCGGTCGCGAGTTGAACGTGGTGGACGTGTCCGAGGTGCAACTCGACGGGGCCAGCACCCTGTCGGTGAGTTTCTCGGTGCCCCTGGACCCGCAGCAGAAGTTCGCCGACAAGCTGCACCTGGTGGACAGCAAGAGCGGCAAGGTCGACGGTGCCTGGGAGCTGTCGGACAACTTCATGGAACTGCGCCTGCGTCATCTCGAGCCGCAGCGCAAACTGGTGCTGACCGTCGACGCCGGGCTGCGCGCAGTGAACGACGCGACCCTGGCCGCCGAATACGTCAGTCGCCTGGAAACCCGTGACTTGCAGGCCACGGTCGGGTTCGCCAGCCGCGGCACCCTGTTGCCGACCCGCCTCGCCGAAGGCCTGCCGGTGATTGCGCTGAACGTCGACAAGGTCGATGTCGAGTTCTTCCGCATCAAGCCCGAATCGCTGCCGATGTTCCTCGCCCAATGGGGGCGCAATAACAGCCTGCACAGTTACGAGTCCCGTGAACTGCTGCCGATGGCCGACCTGGTGTATGGCGGCCGCTTTGACCTCAATCCGGCGCGTAATACCCGGGAAACCCTGCTGCTGCCGATCGCCGGGCTCAAGCCGCTGCAACAGCCGGGCGTGTACCTGGCGGTGATGCGTGCCTCGGGCACCTACAACTATTCGCAACCGGCAACCCTGTTCACCCTCAGCGACATCGGCCTGTCGATGCACCGTTACCAGAACCGCCTGGATGTCTTCACCCAGGCCCTGGAAGGCGGCAAGGCGCTGGACGGCGTCAGCCTGGAGCTGCTGGACGGCGAAGGCCGCGTGCTCGGCCAGGGCAAGACCGAGAAGGGCGGCCATGCCGAGTTGCCGCTGCCGAAGAAAGCCGAAGTGCTGCTGGCCCACCAGGGCGAGCAGACCAGCCTGCTGCGCTTGAACGGCGCCGCCCTGGACCTGGCCGAATTCAATATCGGCGGCCCCCAGCCTCATCCGTTGCAGTTCTTCGTGTTCGGCCCCCGCGACCTGTATCGCCCAGGCGAAACCGTGCTGCTCAACGCGCTGCTGCGGGACAAGGACGGCAATGCGGTCAAGCCGCAGCCGGTGAGCGTCGAAGTGCGCCGGCCGGATGAGCAGGTCAGCCGCAAGTTCGTCTGGGACGCCGATGCCTCGGGGCTCTATCAGTACCAGTTGCAACTGGCCGGCGAAGCGCCGACCGGGCGCTGGCAACTGGTGTTCGACCTCGGCGACGGCAAGCCGCAACTGTACGAATTCCTCGTGGAAGATTTCCTGCCCGAGCGCCTGGCGCTGGAACTCAAGGGCAGCGACACACCGCTCAAACCGGACGAGACCGTCGAGATCAGCGTCAACGGCCGTTACCTGTATGGCGCCCCGGCCGCCGGTAATCGCCTGAGCGGCCAGATCTACGTGCGGCCGCTGCGCGAGGCGGTCAAGGCCTTGCCGGGCTACCAGTTCGGCTCGGTCACCGAAGAAGAGCTGAGCCAGGACCTGGAGATAGAAGAGTCGACGCTGGATGAAAACGGCGAAGAACTGATCGCCCTGGAAAGCAAATGGGCCGAGGCCCGTTCGCCGCTGCAACTGATCGTCCAGGGCAGCCTGCAGGAGTCGGGCGGTCGCCCGATCACCCGTCGGGTGGTGCTGCCGGTGTGGCCGGCGGACAGGTTGCCGGGGCTGCGCGCGCTGTTCGACGGCGCGGAAACCGACGGCGATGGCCCAGCCGAGTTCGAACTGCTGGTGGCCAACAATGAAGGCCAGAAGCTGGCGGCGGACAACCTCAAGGTGCGCCTGGTGCGCGAGCGCCGCGACTACTACTGGAACTACTCGGAAAGCGACGGCTGGAGTTATCACTTCAACGAGAAATTCCTCACCCAGGACGAACAGGTCCTGAGTATCAAGGCCGGCGATACCGCGAAGGTCAGCTTCCCGGTGGAGTGGGGCCCTTATCGCGTCGAGGTCGAAGACCCGCAGACCGGGCTGGTCAGCAGCCTGCGTTTCTGGGCCGGCTACCGTTCCCAGGACAACGCCGAAGGCGGCGCGGTGCGGCCCGACCAGGTCAAGTTGGTGCTGGACAAACCGCTGTATGGCGACGACGACACCGCCAATGTCACGGTGACCCCGCCGGCCGCCGGCAAGGGCTACCTGCTGGTGGAGTCCAGCGACGGTCCGTTGTGGTGGCAGGAAATCGACGTACCGGCCGAAGGCAAGAGCTATGCGATCAAGCTCGATCCGAAATGGGCGCGCCACGACCTGTACGTCAGTGCGCTGGTGATCCGTCCCGGCGAGCGCAAGGCCAACATCACCCCGAAACGCGCGGTGGGCGTGTTGCACCTGCCCCTGGATCGCACTCAGCGCAAGCTCGGCCTGACCCTGAGCGCGCCGGAAAAAATGCGCCCCAAACAGCCGCTCAAGGTGAAGATCCAGGCCAGGAACGCCGATGGCAGCGTGCCGAAACAGGCCCATGTGCTGCTGGCGGCGGTGGACGTGGGCATCCTCAACATCACCGAGTACCCGACCCCGGACCCGTACTCCAGCCTGTTCGGGCGCAAGGCCTATGGCGCCGACCAGCTGGATATCTACGGCCAGTTGATCGAAGCCGGCCAGGGCCGCCTGGCCAGCCTGGCCTTCGGTGGCGACGCGGCGCTGGCCAAGGGCGGCAAGCGTCCGGACACCAGCGTCACCATAGTCGCCCTGCAAAGCGCGCCGGTGACACTGAACGAGCAGGGTGAAGGCGAAGTCAGCGTCGACATCCCCGACTTCAACGGTGAACTGCGCCTGATGGCCCAGGCCTGGACCGACGAACGCTACGGCATGGCCGAAGGCAAGACGGTGATCGCCGCGCCGCTGATCGCCGAGCTGTCGGCGCCGCGTTTCCTCGCCGGCGGCGACCAGACCACCCTGGCGCTGGACCTGTCCAACCTGTCGGGCAAGGCGCAGAAACTCGATGTGCAACTGAGCGCCGAAGGCCAGCTGGCGCTGGTCAACGAAACCCGTCAGAGCGTGCAACTGACCCAGGGCCAGCGCACCACGTTGCGGATTCCGGTGCGGGCGCTGGGCGGCTTCGGCCAGGGCAAGGTCAAGGTGCTGGTCAATGGCCTGGACCTTCCGGGCGAGAGCCTGCCACCGTTCAGCCGCGAATGGACCCTGGGGGTGCGACCGGCTTACCCGGCGTTGCTCAGGCATTACCGCGCGGTACTCAAGGATCAGCCGTGGAGCCTGCCGGAAGGCGAGCTGGCGGCATTCGAGCCGGCCGGGCGTGAGGCACTGTTGAGCCTGTCGAGCCGGCCGCCGCTGAACCTCGGCGAGCAGATCCGCGCACTCAAGGCCTACCCCTACGGCTGCCTGGAACAGACCACCAGCGGCCTGTACCCGGCGCTGTACGCCGATGCCGTCAGCCTGAAACGCCTGGGCCTGGAAGGCGAACCGGATGCCGAGCGCAAGCGCAAGATCGAGCTGGGCATCGAACGCCTGCTGGGCATGCAGCGCTACAACGGCAGCTTCGGCCTGTGGGGCGCGGACGGCGAGGAGGAATACTGGCTGACCGCCTACGTCACCGACTTCCTGCTGCGGGCCCGCGACCAGGGCTTCGCGGTGCCGGCCGAGGCGCTGAAGAAGGCCAACGAACGCCTGCTGCGTTACCTGCAGGAGCGCAACCTGATCGAGGTCAACTACAGCGAAAACGCCGAGCACACGCGCTTTGCCGTACAGGCCTACGCCGGGCTGGTATTGGCACGCAGCCAACAGGCGCCGCTGGGCGCGCTGCGCGGCCTGTTCGAACGGCGTACCGATGCGCGCTCCGGCCTGCCATTGGTGCAGCTGGCCATCGCCTTGCAGAAAATGGGCGACCAGCCACGGGCCGAGCAGGCCTTGACCGCGGGTCTTGCGGCTTCGCGCAACAGCAAGGACTGGCTGGCCGACTACGGCAGCCCGCTACGGGATCAGGCGCTGATCCTGGCGCTGCTGGAAGAGCACGACCTGGCCAAGGGCAAACGCGAGGAGCGGCTGTTCGAGCTGTCCGACCAACTGGCGGCCAGCCCGTACCTGTCGACCCAGGAGCGCAACTCGCTGTTCCTCGCCGGTCGCGGCCTGCTGGGCAAGCCGGAAGCCAACTGGACCGCGCAACTGAGCAGTGGCGCCGAAAGCCGCGAGCTGAACAACAGCCAGCCCGGCCTGAAGCTGGAAGGCGCGTTGCTGGCGTCGCCGTTGTCGATCAGCAATCAGGGCAGCGAGCCGGTGTACCAGCAACTGACCATTTCCGGTTATCCACAGCAGGCGCCGCTGGCCGGTGGCGAGAACCTGAGCATTCGGCGCGAATACCTGGGGATGAACGGCCAGCCACTGAACCTGCGGGCCCTGGGCAGCGGCGACCTGGTGCTGGTGCACCTGGCGGTCAGCGCCAAGCAACGGGTGCCGGATGCGCTGGTGGTGGACCTGCTGCCGGCCGGCCTGGAACTGGAAAACCAGAACCTGGCGCAGAGCGCCGCCAGCCTGGAAAACGCCAGCAGCCAGGTCAAGGAATGGCGCGAGTCGATGCAGAACGCCAGCCTCAAGCACCAGGAGTTCCGCGATGACCGCTACGTGGCGGCGCTGAACCTGGACGGCTACGACAGCGTCACGCACCTGCTGTACCTGGCACGCGCAGTCACGCCCGGCACTTACCGTGTGCCGCCGCCGCAAGTGGAGTCGATGTACCGGCCGAACTGGCAGGCCGTGGGTGAAACCCTGCCGGAGATGGTGATCAAGGGGCGTTGAGAAGGGTGATCGCGGCAAGCGCGCTCCTCATGTAGGAGCGAGCTTGCTCGCGATACGACCGCGCCGCGGTCGTCTATCGGTCAGTGCACCACCCAGCTCAGCAGCCACAACCCCAGCAGCAGCCAGATGATGCCCATGACGATCGAGGCGCGCATGAAGGCGCGGACCGCCGAGTACAGCAGCATCAGCCCGACGATCAGGGTGATGATGCTGATGATCGAGGTGTCCATGCCCAGCGCCCGCGACAAGCCGTCGATAAAGTTGCCGCCGGCGTTGGTCAGGGCGTTGAACAGACCGCTGAGGCCATCGACGATAAACCGTATGACCGAGCCCAGCGCCTGGCCGAGCCATTCAAAAAAGCTTTCTACCTGCATGCGTGCATCCTGATGAAAAAGTTGGCGTGCTTGCCAGACCTGAGCCTTTGGCCATCAATCGCGCTGGCGAGTTCCGTTCCAAGCATAGAGGTTCGCGGGTTTGATTTTTCGATTAGTTGCATCGCGCCTGCGCAGTTTTTGGTGGCGAATATTTGGCCAGGCACAGTCGCCCGGCTTGCCATCGCCGCAACCAAGCGGTCGCCGAGGCTGGCGCATCCTGCGGACCGTGCTGGGTGGCCTGTTGCTGCTGTGGGCCGGGCTTTGGCTGGCCGACCGCATCTGGCCGCTGCCGCTGCCCAAGGATGACCTGGCGCGGGTGGTGCTGGCCGAGGATGGCACGCCGCTGTGGCGCTTTGCCGATGCCAATGGCGTCTGGCGCTATCCGGTGCGCACCGACGAAGTCTCGCCCTATTACCTGGACGCGCTGCTGACCTACGAAGACCGCTGGTTCTACAGCCATCCCGGGGTCAACCCGATGGCGCTGGCGCGTGCCGCCTGGCAGAACCTCACGGGCGGGCGGGTGTTGTCCGGCGGCAGCACCCTGTCGATGCAGGTGGCGCGCCTGCTCGATCCCCACTCGCGAACCTGGCACGGCAAGCTGCGCCAGCTGTGGCGTACCGCACAGCTGGAATGGCATCTGAGCAAGCAGCAGATTCTCACCCTTTACCTCAACCGCGCGCCGTTCGGCGGCACCTTGCAAGGGGTGGCCGCGGCCAGCTGGGCTTACCTGGGCAAGTCGCCGCAGCACCTGACCCACGCCGAAGCCGCGCTGCTGGCGGTACTGCCCCAGGCGCCGAGCCGACTGCGCCCGGACCGGCATGCCGCACGGGCTCAGGCGGCCCGGGACAAGGTGTTGCAGCGCCTGGCGCAGTTCCAGGTCTGGCCGCAATCGGCGGTGGCCGAAGCCTTGCAGGAACCCCTGTTGCTGGCGCCGCGGCTGGAGCCGAGCCTGGCGCCCCTGCTGGCGCGCCGGCTGAATCGCCCGGACAGCCCGCCGCTGATCCGCACCACCCTGGACGCCAACCTGCAACGGCGCCTGGAAGACCTGCTTTTGGGCTGGCGCGCGCGCCTGCCGGAACACACCTCGGCGGCGATCCTGGTGGTCGAGGAGCAGACCATGGCGGTGCGCGCCTACCTGGGCTCGGTGGATATCAACGATGCGCGGCGCTTCGGCCATGTGGACATGATCAGCGCCATGCGTTCGCCGGGTTCGACCCTCAAGCCCTTCCTTTATGGCATGGCGCTGGATGCCGGGCTGATCCATTCCGAATCGCTGCTGCAGGACGTGCCACGGCGGTATGGCGACTACCGGCCGGGCAACTTCTCCATGGGCTTCAGCGGCGCGGTGTCGGCCAGCACCGCCCTGGCCACCTCGCTGAACCTGCCGGCGGTGCAACTGCTGGAAGCCTACGGGCCGAAACGCTTTGCCGCCGAGATGCGCATCGGCGGCATGCCGCTGACCCTGCCGGCGCTGGCGGAACCGAACCTGGCGCTGATTCTCGGCGGCGCCGGCAGCCGCCTGGAGGATCTGGTCAGCGGCTACAGCGCCTTCGCTCGTGGCGGCAAGAGCGCCAGCCTCCGCCTGCAACCGGACGATGAGTTGCGCGAGCGGCCCTTGCTGTCCCCCGGTTCGGCGTGGATCGTGCGGCGCATTCTCAGCGGCCAGGCGCGCCCGGACCGCGACCCGCGAGCCGAGCTGGTACAGCGCCCGGTGCTGGCCTGGAAGACCGGTACCAGTTATGGCTTTCGCGACGCCTGGGCGATTGGCGTCGGGCCGCGCTACCTGATCGGCATCTGGATCGGCCGCCCGGACGGCACCCCGGTGCCGGGCCAGTTCGGCCTGGCTTCGGCAGCGCCGTTGATGCTGCAAGTGCACGATGTGCTGATCAACCGCGACAGCCAGCGCGGTATCAGCGCGCCGGTGCAGCCGGTACCGATGAATGTCGGGGTGGCGGCGATCTGTTGGCCGCTGGGCCAGCCCATGAGCCGCAGCGATCCGAACTGCCGCCGCCAGCGTTTCGCCTGGACCCTGGACGGCACCACGCCGCCGACCTTGCAGGCGGCGGATCAACCCTTGGGCGTCGGCCTGCTGGAAAAAGTCTGGGTCAATGCCAAGGGCCTGCGGGTCGACGCCAAGTGCCCGGGGGCGCAGGCGCGGGATATCGCGCTGTGGCCGGCGCCGCTGGAGCCCTGGCTGCCGCGCATCGAACGGCGTGAAGCGCGCCTGCCGGCCAACGACCCGGAGTGCCCGGGGCCGGTCCTGGCGGCAGCGGCGCCGTTGTCCATCGTCGGCGTGCGCGAGGGCGATCGCTTGCGCCGCCCTGCGGCCAGCCAGGAACTGCTGCGGCTCAAGCTGTCGGCCCTGGGCGGCAGTGGCCGGCGCTGGTGGTTCGTCAACGGCGAGCCGCTGGGCGAGAGTGCCAACCAGGACAGCATCAACGCCAGCTTCGAACGGTTGGGGCCATATCAACTCAGCGTGCTGGACGAAGGCGGGCAGACGGCGCGGGTCGAGTTCAGCGTTATCGATTGAGGGGGCGGTGCGGGCCTTGCCTTCATCCGCCATCCCCCCGAAGCTATACGCCTTCAGGAGACCCCGATGAACCTAGACGAACTGACCCAACGCCTGCACGCCATTCGCGACCGCAATGACTGGCGGCAATTTCACAGCCCGAAGAACCTCGCCATGGCCGCCAGCGTGGAGATGGCCGAGCTGGTGGAGATCTTCCAGTGGTTGAGCGAAGACCAGTCGCGGCAATTGCCGGCCGACAAGCTGGCCCATGCCGGCCAGGAAGTCGGCGACATCGTGCTCTACCTGTTGCTGCTGTGCAGCGAACTGGGCCTGGACCTGGAGCAGGTGGTGCGCAGCAAGCTGGCCGACAGCGAACGGCGGTTCGGCTGATGAGCGACCGTCATTTCGACCAGCTGGCGACCCGTTTCGCCGAAAAGATCTACGGCGGCGCCAAGGGCGCGATCCGCCTGGCGGTGCTCCAGGCCGACCTGGCCGAAGCCTTGCCGGACCGCCCGCTGCGGGTGCTGGATATCGGCGCCGGGCTGGGGCATATGTCGCTGTGGCTGGCCCAGCGTGGCCATCAGGTGACCCTGGCCGAGCCGGCCGAACCGATGCTCGAAGGCGCCCGCCAGCGCTTCGCCGAGGCCGGCCAACAGGCGACCTTTATCCAGGCGCCCTGGCAGGACCTGCTGGGCCAGCTCACCGAACCCTATGATCTGGTGCTGTGCCATGCGGTGCTGGAATGGCTGGCCGAGCCCCACGCGATCCTGCCAGTGCTGCATCAACTGACCACCCAGGACGGCTGGCTGTCGCTGGCCTTCTACAACCGCGATGCGCTGATCTATCGCAACCTGCTCAAGGGCCACTTTCGCAAGATGCGCAAGAACGACATGGCCGGCGAGAAGCAGAGCCTGACCCCGCAACAGCCCCTCGATCCGCGGGAACTGGCGGCGCAACTCGACGGCTTGTGGCGGGTCGAAACCCAGAGCGGGGTACGGGTTTTCCATGACTACATGCCGGTGGAATTCCAGGCCCGCGCCGAGTTGCTGGACCTGTTGGAAATGGAATTGGCCCATCGTCGTCACCCAAGCTTTGCCGGGCTTGGGCGTTACCTGCACTGGATTTGTCGTCCGGTCTGAGCGGAGCTCGAAATGAAACGCCACGCTGGTTTGCTTGTGCTGTGCCTGGGGCTGGCGGCCTGCCAGAGCCCCAACCCCTATGTCGCCAGTTCCAATCCACTGCCGCCGGCGCCGCCACAGGCGGCCGGGACCTTCGACCGCAGCGCCTACCCCGCGCCCCAGCGCGACTATGGGCGCTATCGCAGCTGGGCCTGGCGCAACGGGCGCCTGCCCAATGGCTCGGCCTGGGCCGATTCGGCGCAGGTCGCCGAGGCGGTCAGCAATGCTCTCGACCAGCGCGGCCTGCGCCCGCTGCATGACAACCGTCCGGCGGACCTGTGGGTCAGCGCCGACCTGCACCTGGAAAAACGCCTGCGCCAGGTCCAGGACGACTACGGTTACGGTTACGGAGGATATGGCTACAACCGCTACGGCCCTGGTTATGGCATGTACAACACAGTGCCGGTGGTGCGTACCTACGAGGTGGAAGTCGTGGTGGTACGGGTCAACCTGTTCGACGCTAGCAGTGGCCAGCCGGTGTGGAGCGCCAGCGCGGAAACTTCGAGCCAGGGCAGCCTGAGCGAGCGCGCCGATGCGCTGCGCGAGGCTGTGGAAAAGGCCATGGCGGCGTATCCTCCTAGTTAGGCTCCGTACGAAGCTGCACGCTGGGCTGGGTTAAAGCAGGCTTGCCTGACCTTCGCTCGCCGACTTTCGTACAGACCCTAGCGACATCCCTTCAGGTGCATTTGCTCTTCTGGAGAAACATCATGTTCCGCCCTCTTGCTTTACTGGCCCTGGCCGCGCTGCTCAGCGCCTGCGCCGCCAACCAGGTCAACCATGACTTCGACGCCAGCCGCGACTTCGCGGCCTATCGCAGCTGGAGCTTCAAGGAACCCGCCCTGCAATACCGCCCCGACGATCCGCGGATCAAGAGCGACCTCACCGAGCAGCGCATCCGCCAGGCCGTCAGCGATCAGCTCGACCAGCGCGGCCTGCGTCCAGCCGCGGCGGGCAAAAAGGCCGATCTCAACGTCCAGACCTACCTGATCGTCGAGAACCGCCAGCAACAGGTCACCACCAATTACGGCGGCGGCTGGGGTGGCCCGTGGAACGGCTACTGGGGCGCGCCGATGTACAACGAAACCCGCAACATCACCTACAAGGTCGCCACCATCCAGATCGATCTGCTCGATGGCAAGGACGGCAAGCTGGTGTGGCGCGGCAGCGACGAGCAGATACTCAGCAGCACGCCGAACCCCGCCGATCGCAGCACGGCGATCAGGGAGACCGTCGGCCGGATCCTGGCGAACTATCCGCCCAGGTAAGTTGCTGCATTCCACCACGGGGCGAGGGCTGCACGGGCCCGTGCCCCATGCCCAAACACAGCGCTGGCAAGTCGCCGGCGTTGTATTCCAGCCTTGACTACACTCCTTTCACCCAGCGGAGGTTGCGCCCGGCGGTGCGCCGGCAAAGGAGTGCTCCATGTTTTCCCGCACGCAGTTTTCCGGACCGGCTCGGCAGCGTGGCGCTATTGGTCTGATAGGGGCGCTGGCGCTGAGCACGGCGGTGTTGTGCACCCTGGTGGTGGTCGACAGCGGGCGCCTGTACCTGGATCAGCGTGAGTTGCAGCGGGTGGCCGATAACGCTGCATTGGAGGCGGTGGCGCGGGGCGGCAATTGCCTGGCAGGGGGCAGCGCGGCGGCATTCGCCAGAGAAAGCGCGGCGCGCAACGGCTTTGTGGTGGGAGACGACAGACCGCTGACAGCCACCTGTGGCTCGCTGCAGACCGGTGCCGACAACCTGCGCACTTTCAGCCCCAACGCCAGCCAGGCCAGCGCCATCCGAGTGGTGGTCAGTGAAGCGGTGCCCACCAGCATCGCCCTCGGCGTAACCAATCTGTTTTCCGACAATCCCGTCAGCACCACGACCTCGTTGAGTGCCACGGCGGTAGCAGCTCAACCCAAGCCACCGCTGGCGCAATTGACGATTCGCAGCACGCTGGTCGACCTCAATCTGTTAAACGGCGCCCTCAGCGGTCTCGCAGGTAGCGCGATCAATGTCAGCCTGCTCGGTTGGCAGGGTCTGGTCGATACCGACATCAGCCTGCTCGGTTACCTGAAGCAGCTGGCCGTCGACCTGAATGTGAGCGCCGGAAACTACAGCGAACTGCTCGACGTCGATACCGATGTCACCCAACTGCTCCAGACCAGCATCAGCGTGGCCCAGAAGAACGGCGCCACCGCCGAGGTCCTGACGGCCCTAGGCAGCATTAAGGCCGCTGCGATCAATACGGCTCCGGTGAAACTGGGTGACCTGTTGAAGTTGCAGACCGGCACTGCGGACTCCGGGCTGGATGCCAACGTCCAATTGCTGAGCCTGGTCGAGGCGTTCCTGCAACTGGCCAGCAGCCAGAGCGCCGCGGCGGTCGAGCTGCCGGTGAGTGTGTTGGGGCTGGCGGGCGTCACCACCCGGGTCAAGATCGTTTCACCTCCCGAGTTCGCCATCGGCAACCCGGAACTGGCCGCCGTCGACCCGCTGGGACCCAATCGCATCTATGTACGTACCGCTCAGGTACGGGCGTTGCTGACGGTGGATCTCTCGCTGATCAACAGCGTGCTGCAGGCGGTGAATACCCTGCTGTCGCCGGTGGTGGTCACGCTCAATACGGTGCTCAGTGCCAATCTCAGCTGTGTGCTCGGTGGCCCCTGTGTAAAGACTGACCTGCTGATCCTGCCGAACGGCGCGAACCTGGATGTCAGCCTTGAAGTGGCGGCCGGCGACAGTCATGTCACCGGCTATACCTGCGTCAGCGACAGCGACAACAGCCTTTCCGTCGACACCACCACCTCCGCGGTCAAGCTCAAGGTCGGTCGAGTGGACGCCAGCAACTGGGCGTCTTCGACCGCTCAAGTCAGCGTGAGCCCGTTGCCTCTGGTGGATATCGGCGCGAGGACCTGCCAGGGGCTGCTTGGCCCTTGTGGGGCGCGCGTCTCGTTTGCCGGTGGTGGCAGCGAGTTGATGATCGACACGTCGGTCGCCGGTACCCACGAGCCGAATTTCACCTTCGTCAATCCGCCGAAAATGAAGCAGGAACTGGCGGACGACGATTGGCACAGCGTGACCGCGTCCAATGTGGTCAGCAGCCTGCGCGCGTCGTTGACTGGCATCACTCTGATTGAGCATCCGCCCAGCATCGGCAACCTGCTCGGTGTGGTACTCAATACCTTGCTGTCGGCATTGAACAGCGTGGTCGGCCTGCTGGCCACGGCTATCGGCGCCTTGCTCGGCCCGTTGCTGGACCCATTGCTGAACAATGTCCTGGCGGTGTTGGGCATCGATCTGGGCAAGGTCGAGGTGGGCGCCAACCTCACCTGCGGCCAGACCGGCCGGGCCTATCTGGTGATCTGATCGGTCTGTACCAACGGCAGCTCGATGCAGAAACAGGCGCCTTCGCCGGTGTTGCTTACGCTCAGCCGCCCGCCCATGTTCTCGACTATGCCGTAGCTCACCGAGAGCCCCAGGCCGGTGCCCACACCGACCGGCTTGGTGGTAAAGAACGGTTCGAAGATGCGCCCCAGCAGGCGCGGGTCGATGCCGCCGGCATTGTCTTCGACCAGCAGCCGCACCCGCTGCGCGTCATGCTCGGCGCGTATGGCGATCCAGGGCCGCAAGTCCGGATCCTGTTCGCGCCGGCCGAGCAGCGCATCCCGGGCATTGACCAGCAGGTTGATCAAGACTTGCTCAAGCTGATCGACATGGCCCCGCACCTGCACCTTGAAGTCGATTGGCGCGACACGCAATTCAACGCCTTTGCCGCGCATGCCGTCGGCCAGCAGCGACAGGCAGCCTTCCACCGCCTGGGCCGGATCGAAAGGTTGTTGCTCGATCTCCGAGCTGCGGCCAAACACCCGCATATGGTCCACCACCCGGCCGGCCCGCTGGACCTGGGCATCGATGCGCTTGAGCTTGTCCTGCAGGTAGTCGAGTTGCACGTCGCCGTTGTTCAGGCGCTTGAGCACGTTGACGATGGCCATGCGCATCACATTCAGCGGCTGGTTGATTTCATGGGCCAGCCCGGTGGCCATTTCGCCCAGGGTGGCCATCTTCGCGCTTTGCATGAGTTGCAGCTGGGAGCGGCGGACTTCGGTGTTGTCGCGGCCGACGGCCTGGATCTCCCGCAGGCGTCCTTGCTCGTCGAACACCCCGCGGTCGGACCAGACCCACCAGGCATGTTCGCGCCCCGGCAGTTGCAGGTTGATTTCCGCGGTGCTGACCGGAAATTCCGGGGTCAGCTGGCGGATGCGTTGCACGAAGGCGGCGTGTTGTTCGGCGGACAGCCAGTCACCGAGGTTGGCTCCGGCCAGTTGTTCGGGCGGGCATTCCAGGTAGGTCGCCAGGGGCCGGTTGCCGAAGGTCAGGGTCAGGTCGGGCAGGTAGCGGCAGATCATCGCCGGGGAGTCTTCCACCAGGATCCGGTAACGCTCCTCGCTGAGTCGTATCTGCTCGGCGGCCAGGGTGGCGTCGGTGACGTCCAGCCACAGGCCGACGGCTTCGACCGGCATGCCCAGGTCGTCGCGCAGCAGCCTGGCCTCGTCGAGCACCCAGTGGTATTCGCCACGGCTGTCGAGCAGGCGATAGCGGCTGCGCACCGCGCCTTCGCGCAGCAGTTGCCGGTTGCGCTCGAAGTAGCGGTCGCGGTCGTCGGCATGCACCCGTTCCGCCAGTGCGTCGTCGTTGCAGTCGTTCAGGGTCCAGCCGAGCAACGGCTGCAGGCTGTCGCTGAAAAACGTCGGCTGCAACGCACCCTCGACATAGCGCTGGACATAGATCACCGCCGGCGAATGGGCGATCAGGTTGTCCAGCCGGGCGTGGGCCGCGGCCGCCTGCTGCTCCTGGTTCTTGATGTCGCTGATGTCCAGCATGAAACCGACGAAGCGCTGGTTCTGGCCAATGCCCAGGGCTTGCCCCTGCAGGCGGTACCAGATGGCCGGCAACTGCGGGTCGGCCCGCTGCAACCGTACGCAGAGCAGCAGCGGTTTGCCCTGTCGCAACTCTTGCAGGCGGCTGCTCAGTTCCTGGCGATCGGCGGGGTGGATCAGGGCCAGCCAGGCCTGCAGCGACAAGCGCCGGGTCTGGGGTTCCAGCAGCAGGTTGAGGGCCAGCTGCGGCGCCAGCTGGATCTCGTTGTCCTGCGCGAACAACTCCCACCAACCGGTGCCGAGCAAACCTTGCAAGGCCTCCAGGCGCTCCAGCTGGTGATGGTGCTGCTGTTCGCGCAAGCGTCCGAGCAAGGGCCCGGCCAGGGCGGCACTCAATTGCAGCCAGTCCCGTTCGCTCAACTGCGGTGCTTGCTGGCGTACCGGGTAGAAGCCGCAGAGCAGCCAGGCCGCGACACCGTGATCGTCGCGAAAGGGCACGACAAAGCCCTCGCTGCTGCCGAACGCACGTTGCAGGCGCGGATGCTCGCCAAGGCCTTGAGTGAAGATCAGCGACTGCGGGGCATTGCCGTTCAGGCTGTCCAGCCCGGTGCCCAGGACCTGGCCCTTGTGCCACAGCTGCGGTGCATCGGCGGCCTGATACAGGCCATGGATGTACCAGCCCTGTTCCAGGTCGTCGAGCAGCGCCAGGGCGAGGCAGGGGATATGCCAGTGCTGGGCCAGGGCATGGAGTTGCTCATGCAGCACCTCGGGCAGGCGAAAGAGGCTGCACAGGCGCAGCTGTTCGCTGATCTGCACGGCGAACTGCTGGCAGTCCTGGCGTTGCTGCGCCTGCTGGCGTTCCAGCAACAGGTCGCCGATGTCCAGCAGGTGCAGGAGCCAGCCTTGGGTAGACGGTTGCACCCAGCCGCGCAGGTGCAGGGTTTGCCCGCCGGCACCATGGAAGTCCAGGTCGAGCATGTGCCCCTGCCAGTCGCCAGGGCTGCCTTCGACACTCAGCGCGCTGTGCGCCAGCAGGTAGTCCAGCAACGGCGCCGGCCCTTCGGCGGCCGGCGGCTGGGCCAGGGCGTGGCGTAGCGGGCCGGTCATTTGCAGTACCTGGGCGTTGTGGTCCAGGTGCACCAGCAGGCCGACCCCGGGCGTGGCCAGGGGCGGCGCGGGAGGAAGCGCCTGGGGCGTCGTCCGGCCGAGAAAACGCCCGAGGAGTTTGTCGCCCGAGCTCAAAATTGCAGACTCGACTGGGCGCTGAGGTTCGCGGGCAGGGCGGGCACGCTGCCCAGGCCCGGCAGCACCAGGAAGGGGATGACCTGTCTGAGCTTGTCGGTGGAGTAGTGGACACGGACCGTGAGCAGGCCACCCGCGTAAGTCACGGTGGCATCGCTGGCGTTGTTGGCATTGAAGTTGAAGGCCTGTGGAATCCAGGTCAGTTGCTCGCGCAAGGTGTTCTTCGCGCGTGCTATCAGGGCGGCGTCATAGCCGGGCGTGGCGGGGTCCAGGGCGACGCTGCGCCGCACCGCTTCGGCAGTGGCCTTATTGAAGGACTGCACCATCAGAAGCGGCACGCTGTAGCTGACCAGGGCATAAAACACGGCGAAAAAAATGATGAAGACCATGGCGAACTCGATGGCCACGGCACCTTTTTGTTTTTCTGGCAGGTCGACTTTCACGGCGGCGTCTACCCTGACTGCTAGTAGGTCAAGTCAGCATAGAATCATTCAGCCAGAAGGGATGTTTTTTAACCGATGCAGCATTGGATTCTATTGGCTTGGCTGGGGCTGTGCGCGGTGCAGGATATCCGCCAGCGTCATCTCGCCAACGGCTTGACCCTGGGCGTCGCGCTGCTGGCGTTGGGGTATTTGCTGTGGGCCGGCAACACCTGGCTGGGCGCCGACGCGGTGCAGGGGGGCAGGGCGCTGTTGCTGGCGTTGCTGCTGACCGTGCCGGGCTATGTGCTGGGCCGGATGGGCGGCGGCGACGTGAAGCTCCTGGCGGCCCTGGGGCTGGCGTCCGACCCCCTGCACCTGCTGGGTACCTTCATCGGTGCCGCGTTGGCCAGCGGCCTGTGGTGGTTGCTCGCGCCCAGGCTGTTGCCCGCGGCCGACCAACCGCTGGCAAGGTCCTTGCGATACCTCGATCCGCGGCAGGGGCAAAAGTACGCCTTTGCCCCTTTCGTCCTGGTCGGCATGGCCCTGACTCTGCTGTGGGCCCGCTAGTCGTGCCGCCTATCTCTATGTACATAGTCGGAAAGTAGTCTACGTTTATTCTGTACCTGCCCGAAGTGGACGCGGCAGGGCAGGAACATTCGTCTTGGGCTTGCCAGGCATGGAGTTGCGCGTGAACAAGCTTATATCCCGCATCAAAGTACTCGTGGTCGACGACCAGCCGTTGATAGTCGAAGAGCTTTGCGAGTTTCTTGAAAGCAGCGGCTATCGCTGCGTCCCTTGTGAGTCCAGCCGCCAGGCGATCCAGCAGTTCAATGAAGATGCCGAAATCGGCCTGGTACTGTGCGACCTGCACATGCCCGATCTCGATGGCATCCAGTTGGTGCAGGAACTGCAGCGTATCGCCGGCAAGCATCGGGTCTTCGAGGCCATCATGCTCACCGGCCAGGCCGACAAGCAGGATGTGATCAAGGCCTTGCGCGCCGGCATCGCCGATTACTACCAGAAACCGATCGACCTCGATGAGCTGCTGGCCGGTCTGCAACGCCAGGAGGAAACGTTGCAGGAGCGGCAGAAAAACCTGCAGCTGGGGCACCTGAACCAGAAGCTGCAGTTCCTTTCCGAATCCATCGACGACCTTTACCAGGATCTGGACAAAGTACGTCGCGCGCCACTCGCGCCACCGACGACGCCGGCGTCGGACCAGGGCGGCGGCGAGGCGGAGCAGATCGAAATCCCGGCGATCTTCAATCAGCTGTCGCCCCGGCAACTGGATGTGGCCCGCCTGGTAGGCAAGGGGCAGACCAACTACCAGATCGCCTGTGAACTGGGGATCACGGAAAACACCGTGAAGCTCTACGTGTCCCAGGTGCTGCGCCTGACCCATATGCACAACCGCACCCAACTGGCATTGGCGCTGGCACCGAGCAACTCGGGGTTGCGCCAGCGCGTGACCGCCCACTGATTATTCCCCATGTGCAGCACCCCCCGACGGTCGCGAGGGTGTGCTGCGCATGCAGGCCGCTGCATCCTTCTATTGGTGGGCGAAAGCCCGGGCAATGGCGCTGACGCCAGGGCCGGCCAGGACGATCAGTAACGCCGGGAAGAGAAACAGCATCATCACGACGGACATTTTCGCGGACATCTTCGAGATGTATTCCTGCAGGCGCGTCAGGCGCCGGTCATCGAGCAGCAGCTTGAGCGACTGCAACGACTTCATCGCCCCACCGCCCTGGTAAATCAGCTGTTGCAGGATCACGCAGGTGTCGGTGAACTCATCGACGGCCAGCAGCCGCGCGGACTTATTCAGTTCGTCCCCCAGTTCCAGGCCGGAATCCACCCGGGCCAGCACCATGCGCAATTCCTGGGTCAGGGCCGGCAGCAGTTTCTGCGCGTCCTTGCTCAACACCCGCAGGGCCTGTTCCACCGCCATGCCCGATTCGAACAGGATGCGCACCAGAGGAATGAAGGTGGAGATATCGACCGCCAGTTGTTTCTGCCGCCTGCCGGCGGCCATGGCCAACAGGCGCTTGGGCAACAGGTAACCGAGGCTCATGGCGAACACCGGGGCGACCCAGTGGTTTTTCGCCGCCGGGAAAAACACCCCCTGGATCACCAGGGTCAGGCCGAGGGCGAGAATCGGTGCGCCGATCTGGCAGGCGGCGAACAGCGAGCGTTGCCGCGCGCTGCGCCAGCCCAGGCGGTTGAGCAGCAACTGGGTTTCGTTGTCGAGCCTGACCGCGTGCTGGCCGACCTTGCTGTCGCCCAGCACGTGCAGCCAGTTGCCGAGTGTGTTGTCGCGCGCCAGGTGCCCCTGCAGGCGCTCGGTCACCTGGCGCGTTCGCCGGCGTTGTTCCAGCAAGCTGCTCAGCACCAGCAGCATGGCCGCGAGAAACAACAGTGCGCTGATCAGCAAGGCCGTCATGTCAAACACTCCGCAGCATGCGCCACAGCAGCGCGCAGCCCATGACCTGCAAACCGAAGGCGGCCAGCAGCATCATCCGGCCGCCGCTCTGGTTCCACATGCTCATCAGGTAGGTCGGGTTGGCTATCAGGAAATAGCCGGCCAATGACACCGGCAGGGCCGCGAGGACCATCGCCGTGATACGGGTTTCGCCGGTCATCGCGCGCAGTTGCCGGGCGGCCTGGTCGCGTTCGCGGATCAGCTTGATCAGGTTTTCCAGCAGCTCGCTGGCATTGCCGCCATAGCGGTGGTTGACCTTGAGCCCCAGGGCGAACAGGCGCAGTTCATCGCGCTCGTACAATTCGGCGAAGTCCGCCACCGCATCCGGCAGGTTGACCCCCAGCTGCACGTTGCGCTGGACCCGGCCCATGGCGTGCTTCAAGGGATTGTCGGCGGCCTCGATGCCGCCCAGCACCGCGTCGGCCAGGGTGCGTCCCGACTTGAGGCTGCGCACGGCATGGTCGAGCAATGGCGGCAGCTGTTCGATCATGCGCTTGAGGCGCCGCCGGTACAGCCAGCTGATATACAGGCGCAGCAGCACAGGCGGTGCGACGAGCAGGGCGAGCAGCCCCGGCCACTTGCCCAGCCCATACCCGAGCATGCAGCCCAGGGCCCAGACCACCAGCCATAGCCCCAGGCGTTCGGTGGGACGACTGAGGCCCGCGCGCAGAAAGGCCCTTTCGAGCCGGTTCCACGAGGTCTTTTCCTCGCTTGGTTGCGGTTGCCCCTGGGCCAGGCGGTCGAGCACCCGGGCGGTGCGGGCCTGGCGCAGGCCGCTGTAGAACATCCAGCCCGACAGCCCCAGCAGGGTCAGGCACAGGAGGGCAAGCAGCACGGGACCTAACATGCGGTGGCGCTCCTTGGCTCAGTTGACGGGCAGGTCGGCGTCGCGTCGCAGCTTGTCGCCAGCGGGGTTGGCCGCTTCGCGCAGAAAGCCGAAACCGCTACGTCGGTTCAGACGGAACAGGGTGTTGGTGACGTAGATGTTTTCGCGTACGCCGACCACTTCCACCACCTCGCTGACGCAGCGCCGGCCATCGGGCAGGCGCGTCAGCTGAATCACCACGTCCAGGGCCGCGCAGATCATCTGCCGCAGGGTGCGTTCGGCCACCTGGCGCCCGGTCAGGCCCACCAGGGTTTCCAGGCGCAGCAGGGCATCCTGGGCATTGTTGGCGTGCACGGTGCTCATGGAACCGTCGTGGCCGGTGTTCATCGCCGTCAGCACATCGAGCACTTCGACGCCACGGATCTCGCCGAGGATGATCCGGTCCGGGCGCATGCGCAGGGCGTTGCGAATCAGGTCGCTGGCCTTGACCTCGCCATGGCCTTCGGCGTTCGGCGGGCGGGTTTCCAGGCGCACCACATGGGGATGGCCCAGTTGCAGTTCGGCCACGTCCTCGATGGTCACCAGGCGTTCGTGAGGGTTGATCAACTGGCTGAGGATATTCAGCAGGGTGGTCTTGCCGGTGCCGGTGCCGCCGCTGATCAGGATGTTGCAACGCTTGCCCACGGCCTCCTGGACGAATTCGAAGATCGCCTGGTCGATGGTCTGCATGGCCATCAGGTCGCTGCTCTTGAGCATGTCCTTGCGGAATTTGCGGATCGACAGGCAAGGGCCGTCGAGGGCGATCGGCGGGATGATCGCGTTGACCCGGCTGCCGTCGGGCAGCCGTGCATCGACCATGGGCGAGGACTCGTCGAGGCGTCGACCCAGGGGCGCGAGGATGCGTTGCATGACCCGCTCCACATGGTGCGCGTCGATGAAGCGCAGGTCGCTCTGGTGCAGCACGCCATCGCGCTCGACGAATACACGGTGCGGGCCGTTGACCAGGATCTCGGTCACCGCCGGATCGCGCAGCAAGACTTCCAGCGGGCCGAAACCGGTGAGTTCGTCCACCAGTTCTTCGGCCAGGCGCTCCATTTCATAGCGGGAAATCGCCAGGTGCAGGCGCGAGATGTACTCGGCCACCTTGTCGGTAATGAATCGCGCCAGTGCCTGGCGCGAACCTTCCAGCAGGTTTTTCCCCGACTCTTCGATGGCGTCGATGACGTAGCGATGCAGCACCAGTTTCAGGCCCTCGTGATCGGTGTTGCCGACCGGGCTGTGGGACTGGGCGCCGAAAAGTTTTTCTCTGCTCATCGACTTCCCCTGAGGCGTTCGAACCAGCCGGGCTTCGCCGTGGGCAGCCCTTGGGAGCGTCTGGCCAGGCGCTCGCCGAGGGTCTTCAGGGCTTGGGTCAGGCCTTCGCGGGGGGCCAGTTCGAACAGTGTGACGCCCTGGTTTTTCGCGTTGAGGCGTACCTCGGGGCTATAGGCCAGGACCGCGATCACTTCCAGGGCAAAGGTCTTGCCCAGGGTTTGCGCATCCGGAGCGACCCCGCGCAGGTAGCGGTCGACCAATAGGCGGGCGTGTTCCAGCTTCATGCCTTTTTCGCGCCAGAGATTGAGCACCGCCAGGTTGCGGCGGCAGTCGAGTACGCTCTGGTCGGTGTACCAGAGCAACTTGTCGCAATGACCGACGAAGGTGCGCAGGGCCTCGCTGTCCGGTTGTCCGGTGAGGTTCACCACGATGTGCTGGAAGTGCTGGCGCAGGGCGCTGAGCAGCATGTACAACTCGGCGGCGCTGGTGCGCTCCAGCGGCTCGTCATGGCCGGCATAGGCCAGGATCCGCAGCCCGGCTTCGGTGCTGGTGACGGCACTGTCGATCAGGGTCGCATCCAGGCGCCGCAGATGACGCAAGGCATCGCCGAAGTGGAACGAGCTTTCCAGCCCCAACAGCGCCAGGCTGTCGCCGCGCGGCAGGCCGAGGTCTAGCAACAGCGTCTGCTGGCCGCTCTTCTGCACCACCAGTGCCAGATGGCTGGCGAGCAGGGCGCCATCGGCATCGCTCTGGGTGCCGTAGAGCACGGTCAGGCCGCCAAGCTGGGTGCTCGGCGTGACCTGGGGCAGGCGTTTGCTCAGGCGCCGTACCAGGCCGGCCACTTCGCTGGAGCGCGAGCCGTAGGCCACGAAGTCGCGGGCTCCGGCGCGCATGGCGTTGAGTACCAGTTGGTTGTCCATGCCGTCGCCCAGGGCGACGATGGCCAGCATCGGCTTGGCCTCCAGCGCGCCCTCGATCAACGCCGACTGGGTGACTACATGCTCGCGATCGAGACCGACGAAGACCAGGCTGGCGAATGTCACATCCACCAGCGCCAGCAATTCGTCGAGGCTGCCGCTGCCAGCGCTGACCACCTGCCCGAGTGGCGCCAGGGCGCCTTGCAGCCATTCCAGGTCGGTGCCGTTGCGGGTGATCGCGAGGAAGGTCTGGCTCAGGTTCTGACTCATTGCGATAGCCCACTGCGTTGATTGAAGTTGCGGTTTTCCAGGGAGTACCCGTTCGGGTCGTGCTTACACAGCGGGGCGTCGCCCTCGGCAGGTACACCGCTCGACATCAGGGGCCGGATCAGGCCTTTGAACAGGGGCTGGGAATCATTGGACATGAAGAAGTGTCCTTGCATGATCAGGGTGTTTGTTGACTCGCTTCGATGCCGCGTATGACTTCTATCTGGGCGCGACGCGATGTGGCGTCGAACGTTCTGGTGGTGGAGGGAGAGGGGGTGGACAGGGCCAACTGGTTGAACTGGATCAAGGATCTGTCGGCGTTTTGCAGATGCTTCGACGCGCTTTTTTCGCCGGCCCAGTAATGCGCCAGGCGTTTCTCGTCGGCGCTGCGTACCGCCAGGCGCAGAACGCCGGCTTGAGCCGCGAGCATCAAGCGGCTCAGCAAGGGTTCCGGGACAGCCAGCAACACGCTGCGCGCGTTCAGGCGACGCTGATCCTGTTTGAGTTTTTCCTCGGCACTGGCGGGCGGCGAGCCCGGCTTGCCATCGTTGGTCAGGCCCAGTTGCTCGCCAATGCCCAGCACCCGCAGGGCCGGCACCACGACCTGGGCCGAGGGCAGCAGGTTGTTGCTGTCCTGGCGCAGGAACAGCAGCACATCGACGTAGTCGCCAGGGCTCAGTTGCCCGCTGGCGCCGATGACTTCGTCTACCGCGACGGCCAGGGCGCGCTCGTCGGCACGGATCATGCGGGCCACGCTGCCCCCGGCTTCGAAGCTTTCCTCGCTCAGCCAGGTCCCCGCCGGCAACGCCCGCCATGGCGTGCGTCCGATGACTTGATCGAGGCTTTTGAGGCTGCCGGCGGGCGCGGTGCGCAGCCGCTCCAGCGTGACATCGCCAGCCTTGATGGGAACGAACGGAGGTATGTCGCGTACCAGCACCGCGACGGGCTGGCGAGTCGCATCATCGGCGGAAGCAGTGACGGTTTGCACGGCGTCGGGGGAAGGCTGCGCTACAGGTTGCGCTGCGGGCCGGCGACTCAATGCCAGGCCCCAGTAACCGGCAATGAGAGCCCCCACCAGAAACACCCCAGCCAACCCCATAGTGATACGACTGTTCATGACGGCTCTCCCTTTCCCGCTGCATTACCGACTCGCACATCCAATGAGTCAATTTCGCAATCAGGCAGCTATGAACAAGCAACTATTTCGCTATTTGAAGGTAGAACAGCTGCAACAAAACGCCATTACTGTCGAGAAAATAACTTGGCTCATCCGTGCCCTGTCTGATGTCGCGTTTTTTTTGACGTCAAAGAGACGAGCTAATACTTAATGATTAATTCGTTCTTACAGTTGTTGGCTGGAATTTTGTTGACAATGCTGTGGTGGCACAGGGGAATCATGTTGCAACGCTGCAACACCCGATGCATTGAGGAGAAACTAGATGTTCTTCATTCTCGCTACCCAATGGATCACCCTTCTGGCCTCCCGGCTCCTGCGTTTCCTCAAGAACAACGAGGGGGCGTCAGGGATCGAATACGCACTTATCGCCGGCATGGTGGCCGTGGCCATCGCGGCATTCGTACCTGACATTTCAAGCGCTATCACCACCACCTTCACGACTTTGCAAGGGGCGTTGGAGGGCGACACTACCGCTGCTGCTCCTAGTACCCCGTAACACCGGTCCTCAAGGCTTTATCGAGGCGTCGATACCCATCGGTATTCAGTCACTTTCAGGTATTGCCCATGAGCTCCTCTTCGTTTCCACGCCAGCAGCTTCTTCTCGTGGACGATGAAGAGGACGCTCTGCTCGAGCTCGCCGAATTGCTCGAAGGTGAAGGCTTTTGCTGCTTCACCGCGACCTCGGTCAAGCTCGCCCTGGCCCATCTCACTCAACACCCGGACATCGCGCTGGTCATCACCGACCTGCGCATGCCGGAGGAGAGTGGCCTGTCGCTGATCAGGCGCCTGCGCGATCACACCTCCCGCCAGCACCTGCCGGTGATCGTCACCTCGGGGCATGCCGACATGGATGACGTCAGCGACCTGCTGCGCCTGCAAGTGCTGGACCTGTTCCGCAAACCCATCTATCACGTGCGCCTGCTGGAAACCCTGAACACGCTGTTCCCGCTGCCACGTATCCATCTGGTCAATCCCTGAACCTGCGTGATGATCGATTCGTATCGCTGACAAGGCCAACACCACCTCGACCTTTGTCCTGGGGGGCGCGCCATTCACCACCAGCGGCGCATCGCCGGTACGCGACAGTTATGAAACGATCCTGGGCGCGACCTATCGCGTCGGTGCCTGGAGCCTGGGCGGTTCGTACAACTACCTGACCAAGACCGACTTCTCTGCTGACACCTTCACCGCCAAGGTGCGCTACGACTTCTGATGCTCGCCTGAACACAACGACCCGCCTTGGAGCGGGTCGTTTTCGTTTGGCTTGAGGGGCTTTTTACAGCTGGTAGCTGAAACTCAGGGTGTAGCGCGGGCGCCGGTTGTGGGTGTCCAGGGCTTCATCGGACATCGGCTTGGCCGCTTCGAGGGAGATGTTGTAGTACTTGGCGTCGCCAAAGCGCAGGCCGACGGCGGCCGATGACAGGTCGTTGCCCTGGACCGGCAGTTCGTTGAACCAGGTCCGCGAGCGATCCAGCACCACGTACGGCTGGAGGATTCGCAGCCAGCGGTCTTCGCGATTGAAGCTGTAGTTCACCTCGTAGGCCGCGCCCCAGCCCTTGTCGCCAGACGCCTGGTCGTCGGGGTAGCCACGGCCGAAGTTCTGCCCGCCGAACACCGCGCGCTCGCTGTCGGGCAGGTTGTCGCGGCTCCAGTACAGGGCCGCCGACAGCACTCCTTGCCAGTTGTCGAAGAACTTGTCGCTCTGCACGCCGGACAGGCGCACGCGGAAGAAGTCCAGGTCGTACAGGTTGTCGTTGGTCTTCGCGCCCAGGGCGTCCAGCCCCTGGTACACCCCGGCACTGAGAATCCTTAGTTGGCGTGCATTGGCCTTGCGCCAGTCGCCCTCGAAGGCCAGGGCGCGAATGTCGGTTTTCAGTTCGACGCTCTGCGGATAACCCACCACTTGATAGCGGGTCTTGTCGTTGACCGCATACAGGCGCGAACCCAGGATCAGCAGCTCGTTGGGCGCGGCGATGACTGGGTGGCTCAAGCCTATGGAGTAGCGGTCGTTCTCCCGGTGGGGCTTGAGTTCGAGGCCGTTGTCGAGCCGCACATTGGTCCCCGGGTCGGCGCGGTAGCGCGTGCCGTACAGGCTCAGTTGGGTGCCTTCGTCATTGAGAAATTGGTTGTAGTCCAGGCGGTAGTAGTGCTCGTGATCGTCCCCCGGCGGGAACAGACCGCTGAGGGTTACCTGCTCGCCCATGGAGGTCTGCGAGTTGCTGCTGACCGCCAGCAAGGCTTGCAGGCCATTGCGGTTGTCGTCGGTGGTGCTGAGGCTGCTGGTGAACGGTTTGCGGCTGGCCTGGGCAATCAGGTAGGCCGCGCCGTCGGTGGTTCCCGGCGGCGGCACCTGGGCTTGCAGGGTGACCCCGGGAATACGGCTCATCAGGGTGGTGTAGTGCTCGAAGGTCTTGCGGGTCAGCGGCCGTTCGGCCTTGAGTTTTGCCACCAGTTTGTCGAGATAGGCCGAGACCGGGCCGATATCGCCCTGCAGCTGGTAATCCTTGATGTAGCCCTCCACCAGGACCACGCGCACGGTGCCCTGGTCGAAGCTCTGTTGCGGCAGGAACGCATAGGACAACAGGTAGCCGTCCTGCTGGTAGCGGCGGGTGATTTCCCGGGTGGCTTCGATCAGTTGCCCCAGGGTGCTTGCATGGCCGATCAGCGGCTTGTAGATCTCTGCCAGCTCGCTCAGTGGATAGAGGGTGCCGCCCTCGATCTGCACGGTGCTGACGTTGACTGTGGTGCCCATCATCAGGGGCTGGGCCTGGGGTTCCGTGGGG
>NZ_JBWKZA010000037.1:0-56072 GCF_059424045.1 Pseudomonas sp. GW456-L12 | reverse complement strand
GTCGCCGCCTGTCCCGCGAAGAGCGCCTGCAACAGTTGCTGGAAGTGGCCTGGCAATTGATCGGCGCGGAAGGCACCGAAGCCCTGACCCTGGGCCGCCTCGCCGAACAGGCCGGAGTGACCAAGCCGGTGGTCTATGACCATTTCGTCACCCGCGCAGGATTGCTGGCGGCGCTGTACCAGGACTTCGATGCCCGCCAGACATTGCTGATGGACGCCGCCCTGGACCGCAGCGAAGCGACCCTGGCCAGCCGCGCGACGGTCATCGCCGGCTCTTACGTCGATTGTGTGTTGACCCAAGGCCGCGAGATCCCCGGGGTGATCGCCGCGCTGGCCAGTTCGCCGGAACTGGCGCGGATCAAGGAGGAGTACGAACTGATCTTCCTGGAAAAATGCCGCGCCGCCCTCGCCCCCTTCGCGGCGCCCGGGACCATAGCCACGGCTGGCCTGCGGGCGATGCTCGGGGCCGCCGAAGCGCTGTCCCATGCCGCGGCCACCGGAGAAATCAGCCGTGAGCAGGCCCGCGACGAGCTGTTCGACACCATTGTCGCCATGGTCGAGCGCAGTGCGCGGCGTGGTACCGGCCCGGCTTAACCGGCTTCGCCTGCCACCGCCACGGCAGGTTTCATCGAGCCGAACCACCAGGTGACAAGAGCGCACAGGGCCATGACGCCGCAGGTGCCGACAAACACCGTGCGCATGCCCAAGTGCCCGCCGAGAAAGCCCCCGGCCAGGGGGCCGAGCACCTGCCCGACGTACTGGCTGGAGGTCGAGTAGCCGAGCATCCGCCCGGCGATGTTTTCCGGCACCGAATGGCGAATGATGCTGGAGATGCAGGGCAACAGGCCGCCCAGGGCCAGGCCCATGAGAAAGCGCAGCAGCACCAGTTGCCAGGGCGCGCTGACCAGCGCCTGGGGAATCAGCAGCAGGGCCGCGGCGGCGAGGCACACAGTGAGCACCCGCCAATGGCCGATACGGTCGGCCAGCTTGCCCAGCTGCGACGCGGAAATGATGCTGCCCAGGGCCGCGGCGGACATCACCAGCCCCGCCATCAGGGTGACCTTTTCCGCCCGCAGTTCCTGCAAGTACACGGTGATGATCGGCTCGATGGACATGGTCGCGAACATCAGCAAACAGGCCACCGCGAACATGCTCAGCACCGGCCTCTTGTCCTTCACCGACGCCCAGGAGTTGTCCGGCGCCTGGCCCTTTTGCGTGGCCGGGCGCGGCTCGCGCGGCGCCTCCTGCAACAGGAAGGTGGTGGCCAGGAAGGTCACGAAGATCACCGCCCCGGCGATGAAGAAGGTGTTGCGGATGCCGATCAGCGGCGGCAGCAGACCACCCACCAATGGCCCGGCCAGGCTGCCGGCCATGATCCCCGAAGACAGCACGCCCAGGGCCCAGCCGGAGCGCGCCTTGGGGGTTTGCGTGGCGACCAGGATGGTCGCCCCCGAGGCATAGCCGCCGAGCAAGCCCGCCAGCAGGCGCAACAGCACCAACTGCCAGACGTTCTCCGCCAGGCCGATCAGCGACATGGCCACGGCCATGCCGAGGCTGGCGCGGATCAGCATCAGCTTGCGCCCATAGCGGTCACCCAGGCGGCCCCACAAGGGCGCGGTGATCGCCGCCGACAGGAAGGTCGCGCCAAACGCCACGCCGGACCACTGGACGATGGCCGCCGGGTCGCTGACCCCCAGTTGCTCGACGTACAACGGCAGGAACGGCAGCAGCAGGGTCATCGCGACAATAGTGGTGAACGCCCCCAGGGCGCACACCGCGAGGTTGCGCTGCCAGTAGCGTTCGGCGGGAGACAACGGCTGCGGGGTGGACATTGGGGCGCTCCATCGGTCAGGGACGGGGCCACGCTACAGGCTCGAATTCGATAAATAAAATTCATGTTTTTTATGCAGTGGATTCCTACAAGGAATCCGCGCAACGCCTGCGGTGATGTCGCGAGCCTGATAGATTCAGTCGCGCTTCCAGCGCTTGCGCGCATGCAGGTACGCCGCGAGGTCACCGTAACCCAGCTGGGCCGCCACCTGGGCGCGGCTCTCGCCGAGAAACTCCAGCTGTTGCTCCAGCTCGGCGCGGACTTGATCGAGCAACTGGCGAAAGGTCATGCCCTGCTCCTCCAGGCGCCGACGCAAGGTGCGCGGGCTCTGGTACAGCGCCTCGGCCTGGTTCTCCAGGCTCGGCACCACGCCACGGGCCAGGCTGTCGCGCATGCTGGCCGCGACCTTGCCGGTCCAGCCGGCCAGTTGCAGGCGCTGGGCCAGGCGGCGGTCCAGCTCGCTGCGCAACAACTCCTGCATGCCGGCGTGGCGCGTCAGCAGCGGCAGGCGCAAGGTGGCCTGGTCGTAGTACAGGCAGTTGTGCGGGCAGTCGAATTCGAGGTTGTCGCCGAACCACTGGCGGTATTGCGCGTGGTACGCCGGGCGCGGATGGCTGAAGCAGGCGCGTACCGGTTGCACGGGTTGCCCGGTGCTTTGCCGCATCTGGGTCAGGGCCATGACGCAGTAATGCTCGACCACGTAGCGGGTCAGCCCGGCGGGCGCGTCGATGCACAGTTCGACGCCGAGCAGATCGCCGTCGCTGACCAGCCTCAGGCTGTCCATGTCCGAGGCCAGCGCGGCGTAGTCGGCCCAGCATTGCATGGCGCCGCGCACGTCCGGGCAGTACAGGCAGATGTAGGCCAGTACGTGCAGGTCCTGGGGGGTGAATTCGCCGAACAGGTGCAGGCCGATGGCCGGGTCGCGCTCCGCCGCCAGGCGCCACAACTGTTCCAGTTCCAGCAGGTTGTAATCCTGGCGGTCGCCGCGGGTCTGGCGCTGCAGCACCCGTTCCAGCACCCGGCCGAGCTGGCCCCGGTGAAAACGGCGAACCGGTTGATTGGCCTCTTCGCCAGTGTTTTTGTCCAGTTCGCGCATAGGGTCCGGGCGGCTCTTGGTTTCTTATTGTTCGGGCAATGCCCATGTCGGGCCTGACTCGAGATTGCCATGAATACAACAATGCTCGCCAACAATCCAATCCTGGTCGTGGCCGGGATTTTCCTCGGTTTCATCCTCCTGGAAATCGCCTGTACCTGCTTTCGCCAGCCCAAGGGCCAGCGCCGCGATGTGCTGATCGAGATCATCGGTTCCTCGCTGTTGCTGGGCCTCACCTTCCCCTTGGTGATGTTCCTCAGCACCCTGCTGCTCGACACCTTCGCGCCGTCCCTGAAGAACAGCCTGGGCGACCTGCACTGGGTGGCGGGCGCCGCCCTGTTCCTGTTGCTCGATGACATGACCCAGTACTGGTGGCATCGCCTGACCCACCGCCTGCCGTTCCTCTACGCGCTGCACCGCGCGCACCATTCGGCACCGTACATGAGCATCCGCATCGTCTATCGCAACAACAGCTTCTATTACCTGCTGATGCCGGGCATCTGGCTCTCCGGCGTGCTCATCTACCTGGGCCTGGCGCCGGTCTACTACGGCTACCTGATCGTCAAGATGACGGTGATCTTCGCCGCCCACAGCAGCGTCGCCTGGGACGACAGGCTCTATCGCATCCCCGCCCTGCGCCCGCTGATGTGGCTGCTGGAGCGGACCATCTCGACCCCTTCCACCCACTCCGCCCACCACGGCCTGAACGCCCATGACGGGGTGACCCACTACAAGGGCAATTTCGGCAATCTGCTGTTCTTCTGGGACGTGTTGTTCGGCACCGCGAAAATCACCCGCCGCCGCCCCACCGCCTATGGCATCGAAGATTTGCGTCCCATCAGCTGGCAGCAGGAACTGTTCTGGCCGCTGGTGCGTTCGCCCAAACCCGCGGCGCGTTCCGAAAAAACCACGCAGGAGGTGGCGCAATGAGCCTGCATATCGTGCTGATCGCCGGCTCCAGCCAGCCCGACAGCCAGTCGGCCAAGGTTGCCCATTACCTGAGCCAACGCCTGCGCCAACTGAAACTCTGCGAGCAGGTCACGCTGCTCGACCTCGGGCGCTCGCCCTTGCCGCTCTGGCCAAGCCCGGACTCGAGCGACGCCTGGAGCCAGTACTCGGCCACCTTGCTGCAGGCCGACGCGCTGGTGGTGGTGACGCCGGAGTGGAACGGCATGGCCTGCCCGGCCATCAAGAATTTTTTCGTGTATGCCGGCCACACCGAGCTGGGGCATAAGCCGGCGTTGCTGGTCGGGGTCTCGGCCGGCCTCGGTGGTGCCTACCCGCTCGCCGAGCTGCGGGCCTCCAGCTACAAGAACTGCCGGATCTGCTACCTGCCGGAACAGCTGATCGTTCGCCAGGTGGAAGGCGTATTCAATGCGTATTCCGAGCCCACGCCTGAAGAACGCCACCTACGTGCCCGCGCCGACTGGAGCCTGGAAGTCCTGGCCGAATACGCCGGCGCGCTGAAGCACCTGCGCTCGCGCATCGATATCCGCGCCGTGCCCTTCGCCAACGGAATGTAGCCACGCAATACAGGAAGTGAACACTCCGGCGAGGCACCCTGCCTCCCCGGCGCCGGGAAGGAATTCGCTTTCGCCAAGGCTCGTCCCGGCCAACTGTGGCTACAGTCTTATAAGCCGCCACGGGCTTGGCGCCCTGCTGCACGCGGGCAAGTCCATGAGCGGCCTGACAAAGACACGGGCAAGGGTGAACCTTATCGCCGCCTGCCCGGTCGATAGATGCAATCTGGCCAGGTTTGGCGATAAGCCCCCGTTTCTTCCAATGGGGCGTCGTATGGCTGGTTTCATTTCCTGGAGAACGCCCGTGATAACGACCCGACACATCGCCAGTCTCAAAGCCTGGGGCGCCCATGGTTTCACCGCGACCGGCGTGGTCACGGCCTTTCTCGCCACCCTGGCGCTGTTCGACAACCAGCCCAAGGCCTGCCTGCTGTGGCTGGGCGTGGCGCTGATCGTCGATGGGGTCGACGGCTCGCTGGCGCGCAAGGTCAATGTGCAGTCGGTGCTGCCGCATTTCGACGGCTCGGTGCTGGACCTGGTGATCGACTACCTGACCTATGTGTTCATCCCGGCGCTGTTCATCTATCGCTACATCCCGCTGCCGGACTACAGCGCGCTGCTGGCGACCTCGGTGATCCTGGTGTCGTCGCTGTTCTGCTTCTGCAACGTCAACATGAAGAGCAAGGACAACTATTTCGTCGGTTTTCCCGCAGCCTGGAACGTG
This sequence comes from Pseudomonas sp. GW456-L12, assembly GCF_059424045.1. Taxonomy (NCBI): domain Bacteria; kingdom Pseudomonadati; phylum Pseudomonadota; class Gammaproteobacteria; order Pseudomonadales; family Pseudomonadaceae; genus Pseudomonas; species Pseudomonas sp. GW456-L12. The sequence continues at coordinate 50,905 of NZ_JBWKZA010000037.1, read as the reverse complement.
GTGGCCCTGGCGCTGTACATCCTTGCCCCGACACCCTGGCTGAGCCTGTCGAGCATCGTGGTCCTGGCGCTGCTGACCCTGACCCGGATGAAATTCCTCCACCCCTTCCGCGTGCGCCGCTTCATGCCGGTGAATATCGCGGTGACTGCCATCTGGCTGCTGTGCAGCCTATCGCTGGTGATCAACCATCCCTACAATGGCCCGTGGGTGATGGGCTTGTGGCTGGCGATGTCGGCGTACTTCCTGGGCATCTGCATCTGGCGCACCGCGCTGGGCTGGTTCGACCGCGCGCGGACCTGAACCCCTGCTGTATCCCTGACCGCAACGAGACTCGACATGCTCTACCGCTTCGCCGCTGACGCCCTGGTATCGCTACACCTGGCCTTTATCCTGTTCGTACTCTTCGGCGGCCTGCTGGTGCTCAAGTGGCCGCGCCTGGCCTGGCTGCACCTGCTCGCCGCGACCTGGGGCGTGGCGGTCGAAGTCTTCCACCTGCCCTGCCCGCTGACCGAGTGGGAAAACCGCCTGCGCCACGGTGCCGGCCAGCAGGGGTATGGCGACGGTTTCATCGAGCACTACCTGATCCCGCTGATCTACCCGGCCGGGCTGACGCCGCAGATCCAGCTGGGCCTCGGCGCGCTGGTGCTGCTGATCAACGCCCTGGTCTACGGGCGGCTGTTGTGGCGGCGCCGGCAGCCTTGAAAAAATCCGCGGCATGGCTGGCGAATCCCGCGCCACAGCCTGCCCCGTCTGTGTATATTTCCAGGCAACCCCGTGGGCAACGGCGATCCGCGATCGCTTCGAGTGGAGTCCATAGATGCCCGATTTCCAGATCCGCCAGCCTTGCCCGCCCGGTGCCTGCAACTGCGATCGCGAGCGCCTGCTGCAAACCCCTGGCACCGACCTGCGCATCCTCGGCCTGACCCGCCAGGAGGAAAAGCGCCTGCTCGAGCGGCTGGAGAACCTGCAAAGCCTGAGCGACCTCGAACACATGCAGCGGCGGATGTACGAACTGCTGGGCATCCGCGTGCAGATCGCCCCCAGCTTCAACGAAGTGCGCAGCATGCGCGGCATCGCCATCCAGCTCGACGAGCTGCCGGGCCTGTGTCGCAAGACCCGCCAGTCGATTCCCGCCGCGATCCGCCGCGGCCTGGAGAAGAACCCGGAAATCGCCTACCGTCTGCTCGACGCCCACGACCTGTTGCGCGACGCCTGAACTGGAATGCTCCCTATGAAACCCGCCGTCACGGCCAGCCCCTTGATCGTTATCAGCGACACCATCGACAGCACCTTCGAAACCCTGCTCGGCCAAGGCCTCGCCGACTTCAACGAGCAGATGACCGGCTACAACGATCGCCAGCCGCTGGCCGTGGAACTCAAGGACCCGGAGACCGGCCAGGTCCTGGGCGGCATCAGCGGCCGCACCTCCCTGGGCCTGTTGTTCATCGACCTGTTCTACCTGCCCGACAGCCTGCGCGGCTCGGGCCTCGGCGCCCGGCTGCTGCAAGCCTGCGAAGACGAAGGCCGGCGCCGCGGCTGCCGCTCGGCCGTGCTCTACACCCTGAGCTTCCAGGCGCCGTCATTCTACGAAAAACACGGCTGGCAACGCTTCGGCGAGATCCCTTGCGAACCCGCGGGCAGCAGCCGGATCTTCATGAGCAAGGCCTTGTAGGCGACCAGGGCTGCCTAGGCCCGAGAGGCCTTCTCCAGGCCGGGCAGCAAGGTGCCAGCCCCTTTCGCCGGCGGCGTGCTGTCAGGCGCCGGCTGCGCCTCTTGCACTTCGCCATTGAACGCCTTGTGCATCTTCGCCGTGTCCAGTGCCCCCACCCATTTGGCGATGGCCAGGGTGCCGACCCCGTTGCCGATGGTGTTGGTGATCGCCCGCGCTTCCGACATGAAGCGGTCGACGCCCAACAGCAGGACCATGCCCGCCACCGGAATGGTGCCCAGCGACGCCAGGGTCGCCGCCAGAATGATGAACCCCGAACCTGTGACCCCCGCCGAGCCCTTGGAGGTGAACATCAGCACCGCCAGCACGATCAACTGATCGGTGAGGGTCAGCGGCGTGTTGGTCGCCTGGGCGATGAAGATGGCGGCGATGGTGTAGTAGATCGCCTGCCCGTCCGGGTTGAAGGTCAGGCCCGAGGGAATGATCATCCCGGCCACCGGCTTGGACACACCGGCCTTTTCCATCTTGGAAATCATCTGCGGCAGCACCGACTCCGAGGAGCTGGTGCCGAGCACGGTGAACAGCTCCTCCTTGATGAAACGCAGGAACTTCCACAGGCTGAAACCGCTGTAGCGGCAGATCGGCCCCAGCACGAAGATCACGAACAGCACGCAGGTCAGGTAGACGCAGGCCATCAGCTTGCCGAGGGAAAACAGCGAGCCGAAGCCGTATTTGCCGATGGTGAAGGCAATGGCACCGAACGCGCCGATGGGGGCCAGGCGCATGACCATGTTGACGATGCGGAACATGCCCTGCATCAGGCTATCCAGGGCATCGACGAAGAACTTGCCCCGAGGTCCGACCTGGGCCAGGGCAATGCCCAGCAGGATGGAAAACAGCAGGATCTGCAGGACGTTGCCCTTGGCGAACGCATCGACGATGGTGTCGGGAATGATGTTGAGCACGAAGTCCATGAACGAGGCGTGCCTGGCGGCGCTGGTGTAGGTGCCCAGGCTGGACGTATCGAGGCTGGCGACATCGATGTTCATGCCGGCGCCGGGCTTGAACACGTCCACCACCACCAGCCCCACCACCAGCGCCAGGGTGGAGACCACCTCGAAATAGATCAGCGCGCGAAAGCCGACCCGGCCCAGCTCCTTCATGCTTTCCATGCGGGCGATGCCGGTGACCACGGTGAGGAAGATCACCGGCGCCAGGAGCATCTTGATCAACTTGATAAAGGCGTCGCCCAAGGGTTTCAGCGCGGCGCCGGTTTCCGGTACCAGCACCCCGACCAGGGCGCCGAGCATCACGGCGATAAGGACTTGCACATAGAGTTTGCCAAGTATTCTTTTCATCACAGGGCCCTGATTCTTATTGTTGTCAGGAAATGCCAGGGTCGCGGATCGCGACCCGCCCCCTGGCGTTGTGCCGCAGTACGACTGTGAATCAGCGATTGATCAGGGCGAGCACCGCGTCGGTGATCTGCCGGGTGCTGGCCGTGCCGCCCAGGTCAGGCGTGTGCAGGCCGCTCTCGGTCACCGCCTCGATGGCCGACATCAGTTGCTTGGCCGCGGCTGCTTCACCCAGGTGTTCGAGCATCATCGCCGCCGTCCAGAAGGTCGCGATCGGGTTGGCCACGCCCTTGCCGGTGATGTCGAAGGCCGAGCCGTGGATCGGCTCGAACATCGAGGGAAAACGCCGCGCAGGGTTGAGGTTGGCGGTCGGGGCGATGCCCAGGCTGCCGGACAGCGCCGCGGCCAGGTCGGAGAGGATGTCGGCGTGCAGGTTGGTGGCGACTATCACGTCCAGGGTCGCCGGTTTCAGCACCATGCGTGTGGTCACCGCGTCCACCAGTTCCTTGTCGACCCTGACGTCCGGGAAGTCCCGGGCGACCTCATAGAAGATTTCATCCCACAGCACCATGCCATGGCGCTGGGCGTTGGACTTGGTGACCAGGGTCAGGTGCTTGCGCGGACGGCTTTGCGCCAGCTCGAAGGCAAAACGGTGAATGCGCTCGACCCCGGCCCGGGTGAACACCGAAACCTCGGTCGCCACCTCTTCGGGCAAGCCGCGGTGCACCCGGCCGCCATTGCCGGAGTACTCGCCCTCGGAGTTTTCCCGCACCACCACCCAATCGATCTGCTCGCCGTTGTGCAACGGGCTTTTCACCCCAGGCAGCACCCGCGCCGGACGCACATTGGCGTACTGGTCGAAACCCTGGCAGATCGGCAGGCGCAGGCCCCACAGGGAAATATGGTCCGGCACGTTGAGGGCGCCGACCGCGCCGAAGAAGATCGCGTCGAAGGTCTTCAGCTCCGCCAGGCCGCCTTCGGGAATGTAGTAGCCGTTTTTCAGGTAGTTGTCGGAGTTCCAGTCGAAGTGTTTGAAGTCCAGCTGGAAGGCCGACTTCTTCGCCAGCGCCTGTAACACCTCGACGCCCGCGGCGATCACTTCCACACCGATGCCATCACCCGGGATCGCGGCAATTGTGTATGCACTCATGGTCCACCCCTTTCTCGTTGCCTTCTTGTTGTGCCTGTCGGACAAGGCTGTCCAGACAGGGTGTGGGCGGAGTATATGTAGTGAGAAAAGCCCCATGAGTTACTCAAAATCACTACATACATAACTTTGAGTTACCAATGAACCAGAGCCTCGACCTGTCGTTTTTCTACCTGCTGGCCAACAAGGGCAGCCTCGCCGCCACTGCCCGCGAGCTGGGCGTCACCCCACCGGCGGTGAGCAAGCGCCTGTCCGCGCTGGAAGCACGGCTGGGTATCCGCCTGGTCAACCGCACCACCCGCTCCATGAGCCTGACCACTGAAGGTGAGCTGTATTTCTCCCACGCGGCGCGCATCCTGACCCAGATCGACGAGGTCGAGCAGTTGCTCGGCAGCAGCCGGGCGACACCCAAGGGCCTGATCCGGGTCAATGCCTCCCTGGGGTTCGGCCGGCGTTACATCGGCCCGGCCCTGGCCGCGTTCTTCGCGCGCTACCCCGAGGTGGAAATCCAGCTGGAAATCAGCGACCACCCGCTGGACCTCGCGACCCACGGCTTCGACCTGGGCATCCGTTTCGGCAGCCTGCCGGACGCGGCTTTCCATGCGCGCAAGATCGCCTCCAACCGCCGCCTGTTATGCGCCTCACCGCTGTACCTGCAAAAGCATGGCGTGCCGCAACGCCTGGCGGACCTGCAGCAGCACAACTGCATCTTCCTGCGCCAGAACGAGACGCCCTACGGGGTGTGGAGCTTCACCAACGGCGGGCGCACGCAGAACGTCAAGGTCCGCGGCGCCCTGGGCTGCAACGACGGCGAGGTGGCCCTGAACTGGGCCCTGGAAGGTTATGGCATCCTGCTGCGGGCCGAATGGGACATCGCCCGTTACGTGCGCAGCGGCCGCCTGCGCCTGGTGCTGGAAGACCAGACGCCGACCCGCGCCGACGTCTATGCGGTCTACCCGCAACAGCTGCATTTGTCGGCGCGGGTGCGCAGCCTGATCGACTTCCTGGTGGAACGTTTCAAGCACATCGACAACCTCGACGAGCCGGGGTCGCCGCCCACCCTGCCGTAGGAGCGAGCGGGCGGCGATCCGACTGGCCCGCACCGGGCGCGACGCGGTCTGCCGGGAACGCCTACCAGTTATGGCTATTGATCCGCTTGTGCCCCAGCAACTGGTCGACCAGGGCCACGGCGGCCGCCTTCGAAGCGCAGTGCAGCAAGGGGTAGCCCCAGAACTTGCGGTAGGTTTCGGCGAAGGCTTCCACCCGGGCCTGGGTCGCACCGTCGGGGGCGATCACGATGCTGGCCCGGATCCAGCGGCGGATCGCCTCCTTGTTGCGCTTCATCCACAAGGAGGCCTGCTTGAGGCTGGCCTGGGCGTCTTCGCCCTGCTGCGGTTGTTCGCCGGGCGCGTCGGCGGTCACCAGCACAAAGGGCTTCTGGCGTTGCAGCAGCTGGTCGAGCTGGCTGAAAGGATCGGTCTGGCCGGCCACGCCGTGGTAGTGCATCCAGACCAGGGGAAACTGACGATGGTCGATGTTCATAAGGCTTCCTCGACAAGAGACAAACAAGAATGTCTATCATCTGCAAAGGAAGACTTGTCTGCATCAGTCAACCTGGACAAGCTATTGACCGATTCAGCCAAATGAAGATTCGGCGTCCCGGACCGGCGAATGGTCGCCCAGCAGCATCCCGCGCTCGGCGAGAAAGCGCGCCGGCGGCTGGCCCACGGCCTTCTTGAACATGCGGATAAAGGCACTGGCGCTTTCATAACCCAGGCCCAGCGCCACGCTCTCCACCGACTCGCCCCGGGCCAGGCGCTTGATTCCCAGCAGGATGTGCAACTGGCGTTGCCACTGGCCGAAACTCAAGCCGGTCTCGGCCAGGATCAGCCGGCTCAGGTTGCGTTCGCTCATGCCGATCCGCTCGCCCCAGCCACCCAGGCTGCGACGCTCGGCCGGCTGCTCGATGATCGACGCGGCCATGTCGCGCAACTGCGGGTGCCGGGGCATGGGCAGGTGGATCTGTTCCTGGGGCGCGGCGGCCAGTTCATCCAGGGCCACCGCCATCAGCCGCCCCTGCGGGCCGTCGAGGTCATAGAGTTCGGGCACTTCCACGCAACGCTTGAGCAGTTCCTGCAACAGTGGCGAAACCGCCAGGGTGCAACAGGCCCCGGGCAGGCCGCGGACCTGCTCGGGTTCGACGAACAGACAGTAACTCTCGGTCCGCTCCAGCCCCCGCACGTTGTGCCGCATGTCCCCGGGAATCCACACCGCGCATTGCGGCGGTGCCATCCACAGGCCTTCGTCGGTCTCGCAGGTGATCACCCCGGCCAGCGGGAACAGCAGCTGCGCCTTGCGATGGCTGTGCCAGGGCCGCTCCCAGCGCGTGGCCTGGAGGGAGATGCGCAGCGCATACAGAGGCCGGTCGACCCGGTCCGGGTCCTGGGGATGATGTTGGTCGTGCAGTACCGGCATGGCGAAACCCGTGGAGGATGAGACTCGAGCCACTGACCGGCCCGAGCCTCTGACGCAGGGGATTGTGCTGGCCGCTGGACGTTTCGCCAAGCAGCGCCGGCGACACGCCGGGAATCAGGACGACGGCGTTGCCGCGCCATGCAGGAACATCTGCTCCATGACCAAAGCCGATCCTGCTGGAGCAGCGCGCCCCAGGCGTTCGGAATCGACGATGCCGCAGATCAGGGTCATGAACAGATCGCTCAACACCGGCGCGCTGACGTCGATGCGCAGGTAACCCTCTTGTTGCGCCCGCAGGAAGAAGGCGTCCAGGGCGTCGATGCAGGGCTGCCAGCGATTGCCCTCGGCGTTGGGCACCATGGTGTCCGGGCGGTACTGGAAGACCATGAACAGCAGCAACTCGCGCTGCGCCAGATTCAACTGGATCAGATTGCGCAGGGCCACCGCCGGCGCGGCCTGGTGCAGGTCCGCGGTCTCGATGATCTGCTTCATCACCTCGCAGGTGTGGCTCATCAGCATCTCGATCAGGTTGTCCCGGGTGCCGCAGAACCGGTGCAGGGTGGCCTTGCTCACCCCCGCCGCCTCGGCCAGTTCCTTCAGTGTCCCCCACGGATGGTCGACGATGGCCACGGCCAGCGCCTTGAGGAGTTTTTCGTCGGAAGCGGGCGAAGACATAAAGGCAGACTCATTCTGGGCAGGAAGAACGCACGCATTGTGCAGAAAATCCCTACAAGCTCAAGGGAGTTGACACTTTTTAACACAAAAGAATCATTTGAGACAAATTTGCCTCATAAGATCCTTGAAGATATTATTCGCGCCTTTCCAGAACCAGCCTTCAGGTGAAACATGAATGCGTTGCGCGAATTGCGTGTATTGAGCTTGGCAGCGGTGGCCCTGATGGGCATGGCCGGCTGCGGTAATGGCGAGCAGCCCGGAGCGCAACCGAGTGCGCCCAGGCAGGTCGAGACCCTGACCGTCCACCCCGAGACCCTGGCCCTGAGCAGCGAGCTGCCCGGCCGTATCGAGCCGGTGCGGGTCGCTGAAGTGCGGGCGCGGGTGGCCGGTATCGTGATCCAGCGCCACTTCGAGGAAGGCGCGGACGTGAAGGCCGGCGACCTGCTGTTCCAGATCGACCCGGCGCCGCTCAAGGCCGCGCTGTCCCGCGCCCAGGGCGAGCTGGCGCGGATCGAGGCGCAACAGAGCGAGACCCAGGCCCGGTTCAAGCGTTATGAACAGCTGGCGAAAGTCGAAGCGGTCAGCCAGCAGGACCTCGACACCGCCCGCTCCGCCCTGCAGAGCAGCCAGGCCGCCCGCCAGTCGGCCCGCGCCGATGTGGAAACCGCCCGCCTCAACCTGGGTTACGCCACGGTCCGCGCGCCGATCTCCGGGCGCATCGGCCGGGCCCTGGTCACCGAGGGCGCCCTGGTAGGCCAGGGCGAAGTGACCCTGATGGCGCGCATCCAGCAACTGGACCCGATCTACGCCGACTTCACCCAGCCGGTGGCCGAGGCCCTGCGCCTGCGCGAAGCGCTCAAGCAAGGCAGCCTGACCGCCGGCGAGGAGTCGCGGCTGTCGATCCAGGTCGAGGGCACTGAGTTCCAGAGCCAGGGCGAACTGCTGTTCTCCGACGTCTCGGTGGACCGCGGCACCGGCCAGGTGTCCCTGCGCGGGCGCTTCGACAACCCCGAAGGCACCCTGCTGCCGGGCATGTACGTGCGGGTGAAGGTGCCCCAGGGCACCGACCGCCAGGCCCTGTTGGTGCCGCAACGTGCGGTGCAGCGCGGCAGCGACGGCCAGGCCCGGGTACTGGTGGTGGACGCCAGCGACAGCGTCGCCCAGCGCCCGGTGCAGACCGGCGTCATGCAGGACAAGCGCTGGCAGATCACCCAGGGCCTGGAAAGCGGCGACAAGGTCATAGTCGGCGGCATGAGCGGCCTCAATCCCGGCGACAAGGTCGCCATTCAACAGCCCGATCCGCAACCCGCGCAGCAGCAGGCAGCCCGCCAGTAAGCCCGGCCCCGCGTTCGAGGACACACCATGTCTCTGTTCTTTATCAAACGGCCCAAGTTCGCCTGGGTCGTCGCCTTATTCATTTCCCTGGCCGGCCTGCTGGTGATCCCCGCCCTGCCAGTGGCCCAATACCCTAGCGTGGCGCCGCCGCAGATCAGCATCACCGCCACCTACCCCGGCGCCTCGGCGAAAGTGCTGGTGGATTCGGTCACCAGCGTGATCGAGGAGGAGCTCAACGGCGCCAAGGGCCTGTTGTATTTCGACTCCACCAGCAACTCCAACGGCGTCGCCGAAATCGTCGTCACCTTCGAGCCGGGCGTCCAGCCGGACATGGCTCAGGTGGAGGTGCAGAACCGCCTGAAGAAGGCCGAGGCGCGCCTGCCCCAGGCCGTACTCAGCCAGGGCGTCCAGGTCGAACAGACCAGCGCCGGCTTCCTGATGATCTACGCCCTGAGCTACAAGGAAGGCGCCCGGGAGCAGGACACCACCCTGCTGGCCGACTACGCCGCGCGTAACGTCAACAACGAGATCCGCCGGGTCGAAGGCGTGGGCAAGCTGCAGTTCTTCGCCTCGGAAGCGGCCATGCGGGTCTGGATCGACCCGCAGAGCCTGGTGGGCTACGGCCTGTCCATCGAGGACATCGGCAACGCCATCCGCGCGCAGAACGTGCAGGTCCCGGCGGGCAGTTTCGGCAGCGCCCCGGGCGCGGTCGGCCAGGAGCTGACCGCCACCCTGGCGGTCAAGGGCACCCTGGACAACCCCGAGGAGTTCGCGCGCATCGTGCTGCGCGCCAACCAGGACGGCTCCAAGGTCACCCTGGGCGACGTGGCGCGGATCCAGGTCGGCAGCCAGGACTACAACTTCACCACCCGCCTCAACGGCAAGCCGGCGGTGGGCGCGGCCATCCAGCTGTCGCCGGGAGCCAACGCGATCAAGACCGCCAGCGCGGTCAAGGAGCGCTTGCACGAGCTATCGGTGAATTTTCCGGAGAACGTCCAGTACTCCGTGCCCTACGACACCTCGCGCTTCGTCGACGTGGCCATCGAAAAGGTCATCCACACCCTGATCGAAGCCATGGTCCTGGTGTTCCTGGTGATGTTCCTGTTCCTGCAGAACCTGCGCTACACCCTGATCCCCAGCATCGTGGTGCCGGTGTGCCTGGCCGGTACGCTGACGGTGATGTACCTGCTGGGCTTCTCGGTGAACATGATGACCATGTTCGGCATGGTGCTGGCCATCGGCATCCTGGTGGACGACGCCATTGTGGTGGTGGAGAACGTCGAGCGGATCATGGCCGAGGAAGGCCTGTCCCCGGCGGCGGCTACCGTCAAGGCCATGGGCCAGGTGTCGGGGGCGATCATCGGCATCACCCTGGTGCTGTCGGCGGTGTTCATGCCGCTGGCGTTCATGGCCGGCTCGGTGGGGGTCATCTACCAGCAGTTCTCGCTGTCGCTGGCGGTGTCGATCCTGTTCTCCGGGTTCCTCGCGCTGACCTTCACCCCGGCGCTGTGCGCCACCCTGCTCAAGCCGGTGGCCCCGGGGCACCATGAGAAGCGCGGCTTCTTCGGTGCCTTCAACCGCCTGTTCGGCCGCCTGACCGAGCGCTACAGCGCCTTGAACAACCACCTGGTGCGGCGTGCCGGGCGCTACATGCTGGTCTACCTGGGCGTGGTGATGCTGCTGGGCTTCGTCTACCTGCGCCTGCCCGAGTCCTTCGTGCCCGTGGAAGACCAGGGCTACATGATCGTCGACGTGCAACTGCCACCGGGCGCCTCCCGCGAGCGCGCCTCGGCCACCGGCCAGCAGCTGGAGCAGTTCCTCGCCTCCCGCGAGGCCGTGGCCAACACCTTCCTGGTGCTGGGGTTCAGCTTCTCCGGGCAAGGCGAGAACGCCGCCCTGGCCTTCCCGACCCTGACAGACTGGTCGCAACGCGGCGCCGAGCAGTCGGCCGAGGCGGAAACCGCCCAGGTCAACCAGCGCTTCGCCAGCCCCGACGACGGTACGGTGATGGCCGTCAGCCCGCCGCCAATCGACGGCATGGGCAACTCCGGCGGTTTCTCCCTGCGCCTGCAGGACCGTGGCGGCCTGGGGCGCGAAGCCCTGCTGGCAGCCCGCGACCAGTTGCTCGGCGAAACCTACGGCAACCCGAAGATCCTCTACGCGATGATGGAAGGCCTGGCCGAGGCGCCACAGCTGCGCCTGGACATCGACCGGGACAAGGCCCAGGCCCTGGGGGTGGGGTTCGATGCGATCAACAACGCCCTGTCCACCGCCTTCGGCTCGGCGGTGATCAACGACTTCGCCAACGCCGGGCGCCAGCAACGGGTGGTGGTACAGGCCGACCAGAGCCAGCGCATGACCCCGGAAAGCGTGCTCAAGCTCTACATTCCCAACAACAGCGGCGCCCTGGTGCCCCTGAGTGCCTTTGTCTCCACCCATTGGGAAGAAGGCCCGGTGCAGATCGCCCGCTACAACGGCTACCCGACCATTCGCATCTCCGGCGACGCCATGCCCGGGGTCAGCACCGGCGAGGCCATGGCCGAGATCGAACGCCTGGCGGCCCATCTGCCGGCCGGCATCGGCTATGAATGGACCGGCCTGTCGTATCAGGAAAAGATCGCCAGCGGCCAGGCCCTGCAACTCTTCGCCCTGGCCTTCGTGGTGGTGTTCCTGCTGCTGGTGGCGCTGTACGAGAGCTGGACCATTCCCCTGGTGGTGATGTTGATCGTGCCGGTGGGCGCCCTCGGCTCGGTGCTGGCGGTGACCGCCGTCGGCATGCCCAACGACGTGTACTTCAAGGTCGGCCTGATCACCATCATCGGCCTGGCGGCGAAGAACGCGATCCTGATCGTCGAGTTCGCCAAGGACCTCTGGGCCGAGGGCTATAGCCTGCGGGACGCGGCCCTCAAGGCGGCACGCCTGCGCTTCCGGCCGATCGTCATGACCTCCCTGGCGTTCATCCTCGGCGTGGTGCCGCTGGCCCTGGCCACCGGCGCCGGCGCGGCCAGCCAGCGCGCCATCGGCACCGGGGTGATCGGCGGCATGCTCAGCGCCACCCTGCTGGGGGTGATCTTCGTCCCGATCTTCTTTGTCTGGGTGCTGTCGCTGCTGCGCCGCGAACCCACGACGAGCAACGATGACCTGCAACCCGCGCGGACCGAGGAATGACCGGCATGAAATCCAACCCCCTGATCTACGCCGCCCTGCCCCTGGCCCTGCTGCTGGCCGGCTGCTCCCTGGCGCCGCGCTACGAGCGTCCGCCGGCGCCGATCGCCGCGACCTGGGAAGGCCAGGCCGCGACGCCGAAGGAGCTGCCGCAGTGGCAAGCCTTTGTCCTCGATCCCGACCTGCGGGCGCTGGTGGATAGCGCCCTGGCCAACAACCGCTCGCTGCGCCAGGCGCTGCTGGATATCGAGGCGGCCCGGGCGCAATACCGCATCCAGCGCGCCGACCGCCTGCCGGGGTTGAACGCCAGCGGCTCGGGCAACCGCCAGCGCCTGCCGGCCGACCTGTCGTCCAGCCAGAAGGCCGGGGTGTCCAGCACCTACCAGGTGGGGCTGAGCCTGCCGGAGTACGAGATCGACCTGTTCGGCCGTGTGCGCAACCTGTCGGACGCCGCCCTGGAGCAATACCTGGCCACCGAGGAAGCCACCCGCGCCAGCCAGCTGGCGCTGATCTCCGAGGTGATCCAGGCCTACCTGACCTGGGACGGCGCCCAGCGCCAGCTGGCCCTGACCCGGGACACCCTGCGCAGCCGCGAACAGTCCCTGGAACTGATCGGCCAGCGGCGTACCATCGGCACCGCCACGGCCCTGGATTATCAGGAGGCCCAGGGCCTGGTGGAGCAATCCCGGGCCGAGCTGGAAAACACCGACCGCCAGTTGCGTCTGGCGCGCAATGCCCTGACCCTGCTGGTGGGCACCCCGGACGCGCTGCGCACCCTGCCCGCCCAACCACGTGATGAACTATTGCTGGTGCAGGACATGCTGCCCGGGGCGCCGTCCGAGCTGCTCGCCCGACGTCCGGACGTGCTGGCCAGCGAGCATCGGCTCAAGGCCCGCCATGCCGATATCGGCGCGGCACGGGCGGCGTTCTTTCCGCGCATCACCCTGAGCGGCAGCCTGGGCACTTCCAGCAGCGAGATGTCCGGGCTGTTCGACGGCGGTTCACGGTCCTGGTCGTTCCTGCCTTCGGTGTCGATCCCGATTTTCGCCGGCGGGCGCAACCGGGCCAGCCTGGACCTGACCGAGGTGCGCAAGGACAGCGCCGTGGCCGCCTACGAAGGCACCCTGCAACAGGCATTCCGCGAAGTGGCCGACGCCCTCGCCGCCAGCGACACCCTGCGCCGCGAGGAGGCGGCGCGCCAGGGTCTGGCGCGCACCAGCCAGGCCACCCTGGAACTGGCCAAGGCCCGCTACGACAGCGGCCTGGACGATCACTTGCGGTACCTCGACGCCCAGCGCAGTGCGTTCAACGATCAGTCCACGCTGATCCGCATCAGCACCCAGCGCCAGATCGCCCTGGTGGACCTGTTCCGGGCCATGGGCGGTGGCTGGGACAGGCAGCCGCTCTAGGGTTGTGCCGCATCCCGGGCTGGGTAGCGGGCAGGCAGGCCCACTGCCCTGCCCGTTTTTTTTGCGCTGGCCGGCGCTGGTCATCGGCACTCAGCCAGCCGCCTGGAACTTCTTGCGATACGCCGCCGGCAACAAGCCGACCCGTTGCTGGAATAGCCGGCGAAACGAGTTGCTGTCTTCGTAGCCCACTTTGTAGGTGATGCTGTCCAGGGTCATGCGCGTGGACTCCAGCAGCTCCTTGGCTTTCTCCAGGCGCAGGGTCTGCAGATAGGCCAGGGGCGTGTAGCCGGTGGCGTCCTTGAAGCGGCGCTTGAAGTTCCGCACGCCAAAGCCGAAGCGCCGGGCCGTATCGTCGATCAGCAGTGGCTGGTCGAAGTGTTCCTCCAGCCAGTCCTGCACCCGCAGGATCTCGCCATCGCCATGGCTCTTGGGCAGCGACCACATGACATAGACCGACTGCTCGCTGCGCACCTTGTCGATCAGCAGGTACTTGCCGCACTTCTGCGCCAGCTCCAGGGAGGCGAAACGCCGCACCAAATGCAGCAGCAGGTCCATGGCCGCGCTCGCGCCGCCGCTAGTGATCAGGCGATCGTCCTCGCAGAGGAGCTGCCCCTCGTCCAGCTCGACCCCGGCATAACGCCGCCGGAACAGCTCGGCGAAGGCCCAGTGGGTAGTGGCGCGGGTGCCCTTCAATAGGCCGGCTTCGGCCAGCAGGAAGGTGGCGGTGCACATCGAGGCCAGCACCGCGCCCCGGGAGTGCTGTTGCCGCAACCAGGGCCCATGCCTGGCAAATGCCGGCAAGGCCTCCTTCAGGGTGAAGAGAAAACCGGGGATCAGCACCAGATCGGTATGGGCGATCTCGGCCACCGAGCGCTGCACCCGCAGCGCTTGCCCGCCCCAGGCGCTGACATCGGAGCCATCCAGCGAGGCGACCACCACCTCGAACGGCGCGCTGGCGCTGTCGGCGAACAGGTTGGCGGCGCTCAGCACTTCCAGGGCCAGGGTGGCGCTGGCGGCGGAACAGTGATCGGCCAGGAGCAAGGTGACGTGCATAGTGGATTCCGTTGCGCTTTTCGCATGAAAAATGTCATTTGCGCACCTACCTTAGCCGATTCTTCTTCCCTAGAGTGCAGCCATCCTTTTCCATCATCGGTGTACTCATGAATCTCTGGTTCCGCATGCTGCTCATGCTGTTTCGTCGTCCGTGGCGCAAGCCGGTCGCAGGCCTGGCCACCACCGTGGTGCGCATGCGCGTCTGGCCGCTCGACCTCGACCTCAACCGCCACGTCACCAATGGCCGCTACTTCACCCTGGCCGACCTCGGGCGCATGGATTTTGTCCTGCGCAGCGGCGCCTACCGCGTGGCCCTGCGCCACAGGGCCGTGCCGATCGTTGGCGATGTGTGGGGCAAGTTCCGCCGTGAACTGAAGCTGTTCGAAGCCTTCGAGATCCACAGCCGGATCCTTGGCTGGGACGAGAAATGGAGCTTTATGGAACACCGCTTCGTGAGCAAAGGCCGGGTGATCGGCGTGGTGGTGATGCGCGGGCTGTTCCGCTCGGCCAAAGGCACGATTGCTCCCGGCGAGTTCGTCCACGAACTGGGCGTGGACACCTCTCCCGAGTTGCCACAGTGGCTGCAAGACTGGTCGCAAAGCTGCGACGACATGAGCGTTCAGTTGCGCGCCGAGGAAGATCCAGCGCGTTAAGGCAGTTCGCAGAAACAACAACGCCATTGCCGACCCAGTCGACAATGGCGTTGATGCGCGACAGCCAGCGCTTGAACGAGCGCGACGCCGTGATGGCGCCGCGCCCGCCACTCAGTGCGGAGCGCGGGGGATGGTCTTGAGCAGGTCTTCGGGGCTGATGTGGCCGACCACGCTGCCCGGTTGCGGCATGTTGAGGATGTGGCCTTTCATCTTGCCGATGATGTGCATCTCGCACGGCTTGCAGTCGAACTTCAGGGTCAGCACTTCGTCACCGTGAATCAGCTGCATCGGCGCGACCTTGGTGCGCACGCCGGTGACGCCCTTGGCCTGTTTCGGGCACAGGTTGAAGGAGAAACGCAGGCAGTGCTTGGTGATCATCACCGGCACTTCGCCGGCCTCTTCGTGGGCCTCGTAGGCCGCATCGATCAGCTTCACCCCATGGCGATGGTAGAAGTCGCGGGCCTTCTGGTTGTACACGTTGGCCAGGAACGACAGGTGCGACTCCGGGTACACCGGTGGCGGCGTGGTCTCGGCCTTGCGGCTGCCACGCGGGTGAGCGGCAACCCGCGCGGCGGTCAAGGCTTCGATCACTTCGCGGCGCAAGGCCTTGAGCTGGGAGTTGGGGATGAAGTAAGCCTGCGGCGCATCGAGCTTGATGTCGATGGCGTGGTACTGCGTGGTGCCGAGCTGGCCGAGCAGGTCGCGCAGTTGTTCCAGCGCCTGCTCCGGCTTGTTGGCGACGCCGAACGGGCCGTCCAGGGTCACGCTGGCGCTGATGCCTTCTTCGCTGGTCGCGGTCACTTCCAGCTGTTCTTCGCGCAGGCGAGCGACCCAGCTCAGGGCCACGCGACGCTCGGACGAAGTCTTCTGCAGGGCCTGCTGCCAGTTGTGATCGAGGTTGCGGTTCAGCGGGTGGTTCGGCCGCAGCTTGTACAGGCCTTCCGGCATCTCGTTGGGCTCGACGCGATAGCGATAGCGCTTCTCGCCGTCCTCTTCGAACTCGCCCTTGGGCTCGGCGATGTTGGCGCGGAAACCCACCACTTCGCGCTTGACCAGCACGTTGAGGCCGTCACCGTTGGACAACGGCTCATGGGTCACCACGTGCAGGTCGCGCTTGGCGACTTTCTCGACCACGCCCACCGGCAGGCCGGTAAAGGTCGGCGAGTCGAAGGCGCCGATGTCGATCTTGCGATCGGTAACGAAATAATCGGTGCTGCCGCGGTGGAAAGTCTTTTCCGGGTCGGGCAGGAAGAAGTGCGCGGTGCGGCCGCTGGAAGCGCGGGCCAGGTCGATACGGTCTTCGAGCACATCGTCCAGGCGCTGGCGGTAATAGGCAGTGATGTTCTTCACATAGCCCATGTCCTTGTAGCGCCCTTCGATCTTGAACGAACGCACGCCGGCTTCCACCAGGGCGCGGATGTTGGCGCTCTGGTTGTTGTCCTTCATCGACAGCAGGTGCTTCTCGTAGGCGATCACACCGCCCTTTTCATCCTTGAGGGTGTACGGCAGGCGGCAGGCCTGGGAGCAGTCGCCACGGTTGGCGCTGCGGCCGGTCTGCGCATGGGAGATGTTGCACTGGCCGGAGAAGGCCACGCACAGCGCGCCATGGATGAAGAACTCGATCGCCGCGTCGGTCTCGTCGGCGATGGCGCGGATTTCCTGCAGGTTCAGCTCGCGGGCCAGGACCAGTTGCGAGAAGCCGGCCTGGTCGAGGAACTTGGCCCGGGCCAGGGTGCGGATATCGGTCTGGGTGCTGGCGTGCAGCTCGATCGGCGGAATGTCCAGCTCCATCACGCCCAGGTCCTGGACGATCAACGCATCGACGCCCGCGTCGTACAGCTGGTGGATCAGCTTGCGTGCCGGCTCCAGCTCGTTGTCGTGGAGGATGGTGTTGATGGTGGTGAAGATCCGCGCGTGGTAACGGCGGGCGAACTCCACCAGCTCGGCGATTTCGCTCACTTCGTTGCAGGCGTTGTGGCGCGCACCGAAGCTCGGGCCGCCGATGTACACGGCGTCGGCGCCATGCAGGATGGCCTCGCGGGCGATGGCGACATCGCGGGCAGGGCTGAGCAATTCCAGGTGATGCTTGGGCAAGGACATATTTTTTTAGTCAGGCTCGTCGAGGCGCGCATTGTAGCGGCGAAACGCCTGACCGGCACCCGTGTACTGCCCGGTGGCGCCCACTCGCCGAGCGGCACCACCGGATAACGCCGCAAACTCAGCCCTTGGCCGCCATCGCGGTGACTTCCACGCGCATGCCTTCGACCGCCAGGGACGCCACGCCAACAGCGGCGCGCACCGGCCAGGGCTTGGCGAAGAAGCGCTGGTAGACCGCGTTGAACGCCGCGCGCTCGGCCATGTCGGTGAGGTAGATGGTCAGGTGCAGGACCCGGTCCATTGAGCTGCCGGCCTTTTCCAGGGCCACCTTGAGCGCCTGCAGGGTGCACTCGCTCTGCGCAGTGATGTCGCCCAGCTCCAGGCTGCCGTCGGCGCGGGTGGGGATCTGGGTGGAGACCAGGATGCCGGCGAAACCGGCAACGTCGGAGGAGATGGAATCCGCGTCGGGATCGGGAATGAAATCGATATCGTGGTTGGCCATGGGGCTCTCTTGTTCGAGGGGATAAAGGGCGCCAGTTTACAGCCCCGGCGCCGGGTCGTGCGGGAATCGGCGGGAAAACCCGGCAGCCTGCCGGGCTGCCAGTACCCCGCTTCGCTCACAGGACAGCCGGTCGCCCTCCAGGGCGTGGACACCGCGGCTGCCCGGCTATTATTCCTGCCAGGTATTTATCGTCGGCCGGTATTGACGGCTTGCGGCAACCCGGCCCTGCTGCCACCGGCACATCAAATACGGAGGAAAAACCCCATGAAGATCGTGATCACCAGCGTGGTCGTCGACGACCAGGCCAAGGCCCTGGCCTTCTACCGGGACGTGCTGGGTTTTCAGCTCAAGCACGACATCGCCATGGACGAGCATCGCTGGCTGACGCTGACCTCCCCCGGCGACCCCGACGGCGTCGAATTGCTGCTGGAGCCCGACGCTCACCCGGCCGCCAAGCCATTCACCTCGGCACTGAAACGCGATGGCATCCCCTTCACTTTCTTCGGGGTCGAGGATGTACACGCCGAATATGCCCGGCTGAGCACCTTGGGCGTGCAGTTCACCCGAGCGCCGACAGTTGCCGGCCCGGTGACCCTCGCGGTCTTCGACGATACGTGCGGCAACCTGATCCAGATCGTCCAGCAGAACTGAACAGCCCCGGCGCGGCGAGCTGAAAACAAACGGGTCCTCTCCCTTGCGGGAGAGGACGGGCGAAGACTTTCAAGCGTGGTGAATGTCCCGATCCTTGGTTTCCGGCAGGAACAAGGTGCCCAGGATCGCCGTCATCACCGCGATGACGATCGGGTACCAGAGCCCGTAGTAGATGTCCCCGGTGGCCGCCACCATGGCGAACGCCACCGTCGGCAGGAAGCCGCCGAACCAGCCGTTGCCGATGTGATACGGCAGCGACATCGAGGTGTAGCGGATGCGCGCCGGGAACAGCTCCACCAGCCAGGCGGCGATCGGGCCGTAGACCATGGTCACGTAGATCACCAGCAGGGTCAGCAATGCCAGCACCGCCGGATAGTTGGTCTTGGCCGGATCGGCCTTCTCGGGGTAGCCGGCGTCCTTGAGGGCAGTACCCAGGGTGGCGACGAAGGCATCGTTCTGCGCCTTGAAGTCGGCGGCCGGCATGCCGGTGCCTTCGAAGCTCGCCAGCACCTTGTCGCCGATCCGGATCTGCGCCACGGCGCCCGGCTCGGCCTTCTCGTTCGCGTAAGGGATGGCTTTCTTCGCCAGCACGCTCTTGGCCAGGTCGCAGGAACTGGTGAATTTGGCCTTGCCCACCGGGTCAAACTGGAACGAGCACTGGGCGGGATCGGCGATCACCGTGACCGGGTTGCGCTCCTGGGCGCTGAAGACGTCGGGGTTACCGTATTGGGTCAGCGCATGGAAGATCGGAAAGTAGGTCAGCGCCGCGAGGACGCAGCCGGCCATGATGATGCCCTTGCGCCCGATGCGGTCCGACAGGCTGCCGAACAGGATGAAGAACGGCGTGCCGATCAGCAGCGAGCCGGCGATCAGCAGGTTGGCGGTCTGCGGGTCGATCTTGAGCGTCTGCAGCAGGAAGAACAGCGCGTAGAACTGCCCGGTGTACCAGACCACCGCCTGGCCGGCGGTGCCGCCGAGCAGCGCCATGATCACGATCTTGAGGTTGTCCCAGCGGGCGAAGGACTCGGTCAGCGGCGCCTTGGACGACTTGCCTTCGGCCTTCATCTTCTGGAACACCGGCGACTCGCTCAGTTGCAGGCGGATGTACACCGAGACGATCAGCAGCAGGATCGACAGCAGGAAGGGAATCCGCCAGCCCCAGGCCTCGAAGGCTTCGGTGCCGAGGATCGTGCGGCAGGCGAGGATCACCAGCAGCGACAGGAACAGGCCCAGGGTCGCCGTGGTCTGGATCCACGACGTGAAGTAGCCGCGCTTGCCCTTGGGGGCGTGCTCGGCCACATAGGTCGCCGCGCCGCCATACTCGCCGCCCAGGGCCAGGCCTTGCAGCAGGCGCAGGCTGATCAGGATGATCGGCGCTGCCACACCGATGGTCGTATAGCTGGGCAGCAGGCCGACCACAGCGGTGGAGACACCCATGATCACGATGGTGATGAGGAAGGTGTGCTTGCGCCCGATCATGTCGCCCAGGCGGCCGAACACGATCGCGCCGAACGGCCGCACGGCAAAGCCCGCGGCGAATGCCAGGAGGGCGAAGATGAAGGAGGTGGTCTCGTTGACGCCAGCAAAGAAATGCTTGGCGATGATCGCGGCTAGCGAGCCGTAAAGGTAGAAGTCGTACCACTCGAATACGGTGCCCAGGGACGAAGCGAAAATGACCTTGCGCTCCTCCCGGGTGATCCCGCGGTTGGGCGTGCTGCCCGTGGTTGTACTGTCGATTGCCGGCATGAGGGTTCTCCGTCTTGTTCTTGTTATAGGCCGGAGTGCCTTACTACCCTTGCCGCACCCAGGCCCTGGGCTGATGTCATCGAACTGAAGCTCATTGAACTGAAGCTCATCGAACTACGGATTGCACAAAGCATGGAAACAGGCTGACGGCCTCGCATCGCTGCCAGGTTTCCCTGAAGCATAATCAGCTTCGTGCAGATATCCACTCGCCCGCCGCCTGGCGGCCCTCCTGCCACGCCGCCGTCAACCATCACTGCCGTCGATCATTCAAATCATGAAAGCGGATTTTTCATTTTCCAGCGATGCCTTCAGAATGGCGCCACCTTCAATACCGTCGGACAAGTACGTCATGAATATCAATTTTGCGGTCGCCTGCATGATCGTGGTTTCCTTTGCCATCGCCCTGTTCCACACCTGATCGGCAGCCCCGCTCGACATAACCCCCGGCCATCGGCACGGGTGCAGGCCACTGACTTGCCGCGTTCCCCACGCGGCATTTGTGTTTAAAATGCCCGCCCTTTTCCGCTGCTGGCCCCTGCGATGAACTCCGACGCCCTCTCCATCCTGCACCATCACCTGCTGACAGCCCTGGCCTGCGCTCCGGCGGAAACCCGGCGCCTGTTCCATGGCCGCGGGCGTTGCTGGCCGGGGCTGGAGCAAGTAACCGTGGACTGGCTGCAGGGCGTGGTGCTGGTGGCGCTGTTCAAGGAGCCGGAGCCGCAGCAGCTGGAGGCGCTCAAGCAATTGCTGCTGGCGATCAGCACCTCGCCGGAGTGGCAGGCCTGTGGCGCCCACACCCTGCTGCTGCAACACCGTTATCAGCTGCAAAGCCCGGTGGACTGGCTGGTGGGCGAGCCTATCGATGAATGGACCCTGGTCGAGGAAGGCCTGCGCTATCGGGTGGACCTGGGCCAGAAGCAGAACAACGGCCTGTTTCTCGACATGCGCTACGGCCGCAACTGGGTGCGCGCCAATGCCCGGGGCAAGCGCGTGCTGAACCTGTTCGCCTACACCTGCGGCTTCTCGGTGGCGGCCATCGAAGGCGGCGCGACCCATGTGGTCAACCTCGACATGTCGCGCGCGGCCCTGAGCCGTGGCCGCGACAACCACCGGCTCAACGGCCACGACCTGAGCCGGGTGAGCTTTCTCGGCCACGACCTGTTCAAGTCCTGGAGCAAGGTGAAAAGTAGCGGGCCCTACGACCTGGTGATCATCGACCCGCCTTCGTTCCAGAAAGGCAGCTTCCTGCTGACCAAGGACTACGCCCGGGTGCTGCGACGCCTGCCGGAATTGCTCACGGCCGACGGCTGCGTGCTGGCCTGCATGAACGACCCGGCCGTTGGCTCGGACTTCCTGATCGACGGCGTCACCCGCGAAGCCCCGGGCCTGCTCTTCGAGCAACGCCTGGACAACCCGCCGGAGTTTCCCGACAGCGATATCGAGAGCGGCTTGAAGGCGCTGGTATTCCGCCGGGTCGAATAAGCCCGGCATCCCTCGCCCGGCCCCTCAGCAGACACCACCGCCCTCGGCCTGAGCACCGGCAGCCCGGGGGGGTCACTCCAGCCCCAGGCCGCGCCGGCCGATAGCGTTGAGTTCCTCGGGGCCGAACCGGCCCTGCCAGGTGCTTTCATAGTCTTCCCGGGGAAAGTCCGGCGGCGATACGCCCCGCTCGAAAGCGCCATACACCGCCTTGGCGTAAGCCTGGTTTTTCGCGCACATGGGCGCCGCCGGCACGTACATCACATTGCCCCAGCCCTGCTGGTTTTCCACGGCGGCCACGCTGTGGACCAGGTCGCAATGCCACCACACCGAATCGCCGGCGCGCACCTCGGGGATCGGCCGCAAGGCCTGCATCAACAGCGGGTGCCATTGCCGGGAAACCGGCAACACCTGGCCCGGCGCCACGCCGCACAATTCATCTTCCGGCACGTCGTCGAGCAACGGGCGCAACAGCAGGTAGGCCATGGCCTTGGGAATCGGCACGCAGTGCAGCACGCCCTGGTCGGCACGCATGTCCGACAGCGCGGTCCAGCCCTGGAAGGTCCTGAACACCGAGCACGTCACCGTGTCGCGGTAAGCGTACTCGTTGACCTCGGTGCGATGCGCCGCGTCCCAGGGGTCGTAGGCCGCGAAGTCATTACGGTAAAGGCTGTCGAAGACCTTCAGGTAGGCCGGGTGCAGCCAGCGCTCCAGGGCGCCGGAATCGGTGTGCGGGCCCAGCCCTCCGGAACGGGTGCCCGGCGGCCGGCGTCGGACCCGGTCGGGGTACAGCGCATTCACCTGCGGGTCGAACCATTGCCGGCCCTGGGACTCGCTCTTCCACAACCGATTGAGAAAGACCTGCACCCGGGCCATGCGCTCGTGCTGGCGCAACTGCATCTGTGCCCGCGACCAGTAGATCGGCAAGATCTGCGGCCGCGAGGCCTCCAGGTTGCCGAAGAAGCGGTCGACCGGGCCGCGGTAGATCCGTTCGAAATCATTGCGCGCCATATAGCCCAGCAGATCCTGGTCCCAGGCGCTGACCCTGTCCCGGGCGAAATGCCCGCGCACCACCACGCAACCGCGCCGGTGGATCGCCGCGCGCTGTTCGGCGCTGACCCGGCCCGCGGCGATCTGCGCATAGTCCAGCTCCGGCCAGGCCTGGCCGCCCTGGGCGTCGATCGAGGCGATCTCCTGCTCGATAAAGGCGCTGACCTCGGCGAACAGCGACTGTACGTCGCCGATCCGCGCACGCAGGGCGCGCTTCATCCGCACTATGTGCTCACGGTAGTTGTCGGGCAGGGTCTGGCAGTGGAAGGCAGCGTAAGGATTCATGGTCATGGCCTGTGTCGTTCGGGTCGGGAGAAGCGCGAGCATGGCGCCGCGCTGTCGCCATGAAACCCCAGGGCCCTGGCCGCAGGCAGTGGGGTTTGGCGCGTCGACCGATACGATTGTGGCGTTTCCAGCGCCGCTGGCAGCAGGATGCTGTCACTGGAAATGCGCGCGGTGGCGCTGGCGGAAAGCCGAAGGGGTCATGCCCTGCCGGGCCTTGAACTGGCGATTGAACAGGGCCAGAGAGCCATAGCCCACGGCCTCGGCAACCTGAGTCACCGGGGTCTGCGGCCCTTGCACCAGCAGCGCGCAGGCACGGCCGATGCGCAGGCGGGCGATGTACTCCAGGGGCGTCGCCCGGGTATGGCGGCGGAACATCCGGTGAAACGCCGAGACGCTGACACAGGCCATCCGCGCCAGCTCGGCGATGCTCAGCGCTTGGCAGTAATGCGCGTGAATATGCTCCAGCACCCGCTGCAGACGCCCGTCCTCAAGCACCGCCGGGCCGGCGGCGGCCGGCAGGATCTTCTCGGCGCCACGGTCGCGACTCAGGCGCGTCAACAAGGCCAGCAACGACACCAGGCGCGTCGGCTCGTCCTGCGCGACCATGGCCTCGATCAGCGGGCGCGACTCCCGCGCCGCCTCGCCGCTGAACTGCAAGGCACCGCGGGCCGCGGCCAGCAGGGCGCGCAGGCCGGCCATTTCCGCAAACAGCTCGACCAGGGCAGTCGCCCAGGCTTCGGAAAACCAGATCACCAGGGCGACATGGGGCTGGCGCGGGTCGATCCGCTGCTGCGAACTCCAGCTGTGGGGCACGTTCGGCCCCACCAGCACCAGGTCGCAATCGTCATAGGCGCGCACATCGCCGCTGATATAGCGCTGCCCGCGACTGTTGAGGGTCAGGGTCAGTTCGTATTCGGGGTGGTGGTGCCATTCGAAGGGAATTTCCTCGGGCAGGCGCCGATCGAGCATCGACCAGGAGGCGGTGGCCGTGGTGGGGATCTGCTCGAAGCTCGGTTTCATGGCGACACGCTGTCCTGTTGGCGAGGCTCATGGCCAGAGAAAGTACCCTGAAGCGGCCCCGCCGTCACACCGGCGCCTGCACCACCTCGATGCCCAGGCGCCGGTAATCCTCGATGCTGCCCGAGGCCAGGTGCTGCTCGGTGATCAGCGTATGCAGGCGATTGCACGGCGCCACGGCGAAGGGTTCCACCGCGCCGAGCTTGTCGGCGGTGGTCACTGCGATGACCTGGGAAGCACTGTCGAGCAAGGCCTGCTTCACCGGCACCTCGTCGAAGTGCAGCGAGGTGATGCCGACCTCCGGGTGAATCGCGCACACCCCGGTGAACAGCAGGTCGGCACGGATGCCCTGGATCAGGCGTACCGCCTCGTGGCCGCCGGAAGACAGGGTCGCCGGGTTGAGCCGGCCGCCGGCGAGAATCACCTGGCTGCGCGGGTATTCGGCCAGGGCGACGGCGATCAGCGGCGAGGCGGTGACCGCGGTGATGCCGATATCGGCAGGTAGCGACTGGGCGATCAGCAGCGTGGTCGAGCCCGAGTCGAACATCACGATCTGCCCTTCCTGCACCCGCTGCGCGCCGAGCCTGGCCAGGTGGCGCTTGACCTCGCTGCTTTCGCCCAGGCGGGTGAACACATCCTTGCCGGTGTCCTTGGGCCGTGGCAGCGCGCCGCCGTGCACCCGTTGCAGCAGCCCGGCATCGGCCAGCTCCGCCAGGTCGCGGCGGATGGTGTCCTCGGAGACCGCGAAATGCTGGCCCAGCTCGGACGCCATGACCTTGCCGTCGCGTTCGAGCAGCAACAGGATCTTCTGCCGACGCACATGGGGCAACTCGGCGATGGAATGTTGGCTTTGCATGGTTATGCCTGTTTTTGCGTGTTTATGCGAGATTAGCCAAGGCTTTGCCCAAACACAACGCCGGCCCTGCGCATTGGCCGCCCGGGCCCAGGCTTGCTTTACTGAGGCAACCGGGGCGAATTCGTCCCGCCCACAAGTCATGTGGCACCCGGACGCCCATGAGTGAGGAGATAACGCGCGATGCAACGTCTCAGTGCCAAAGACTTCGCCCCCGAGCTGCTCGAGCTCTACGACTACTACGCCCACGGCAAGATCAGCCGCCGCGAGTTTCTCGACCGGGCGGCGGCCTTCACCCTAGTCGGGCTGACCGCCAGCGCCACCCTCGCCGCCCTGACGCCGAACTACGCCCTGGCCGAACAGGTGTCGTTCACCGACCCGGCGATCGTCGCCGAATACATCACCTACCCCTCGCCCAAGGGCCACGAACAGGTCCGGGGTTATCTGGTGCGCCCGGCGAAAGCCGAAGGCAAGTTGCCGGCGGTGGTGGTGGCCCATGAAAATCGCGGGCTCAACCCGTATATCGAAGACGTCGCGCGGCGCCTGGCCAAGGCTGGTTTCCTCGCCCTGGCCCCCGACGGCCTGACCTCCCTCGGCGGCTACCCCGGCAACGACGACAAGGGCCGCGAGCTGCAACTGAAGATCAATCCGGAAAAGCTGATGAACGACTTTTTCGCCGCCGTCGAATGGCTGCTCGAGCACGACGCCAGCACCGGCAAGGTCGGCATCACCGGCTTCTGTTATGGCGGTGGCGTGGCCAATGCCGCGGCCGTGGCCTACCCGGAACTGGCGGCGGCGGTGCCCTTCTACGGGCGCCAGCCGGACAGCGCGGAAGTCGAGCGGATCCAGGCGCCACTGCTGCTGCACTACGCCGAACTGGACACCCGCATCAACGAAGGCTGGCCAGCCTACGAGCAGGCACTGAAAGCCGCGGGCAAGACCTACGAGGCCTACATCTACCCCGGGGTGAACCACGGTTTTCACAACGACTCGACCCCGCGCTACGACGAGGCGGCGGCCACCCTGGCCTGGGACCGGACGCTGGCGTGGTTCCACAAGTACCTGGTCCAGGCCAGCGGCTGACAGCGGTTTGCAGGCGACGGCGCGAGCGCGCCGTCGCTTGTACTCAGCGGCTCAGCCCTTGTTCAGCAGCGCCGTGGCGATCACCGTGCCCATGGGCGTCGGTTGCGGGTCGTTCTGGTGCGCGACCGCGTTCACCGCCCAGTCCTCCAACTGCACCCGGCCCTTCTGGAAGATCATCATGTGGGTCGAACCACCGAACTCGAAATGCCCGATCTCGGTGCCACGGGTGATGTTCACCGGTGCCGCGCCTTGGTCGACGATGAACGGCGGCTCGATCACGCAGGTCGAGACCTCGACCATGCCGATGCAGATCAGCGCGACATAACCGCAGGTCGGGTGCTCGAAGACAAAGATCGCCCGGGCGGCGACATGCCCCAGGTACGGCTGCGACTCGGTGCCCTCCCAGGTGCCCTCGTCTTCGCCCTGGGCCGGACGCTGGGCGAAATAGGTGCCCGGCTGCACCCAGGAGCGCACCAGCTTGCCATCGAGCGGGGCGTTCCAGCGGTGATAGTGGGTCGCCGACAGGAAGCCCTGGTAAGCCTGCCCACCCTGGAACGGCGCGGCCCACTGCTCCTGGCCGCCGAACAGATCGAGCAGCGAGTAATTGACGTCCTTGATCCAGAACTCGGTCTCGAACGCCACATCGTTTTCGTACTGCCAGGGCGTGGTCTCGCAGCCGATATCGACCTGGGTCAGCGGATTACCCTGGAACGGCCGCGCGCCGGGCACGAACCTGCGGATGAAAAACGCGTTCCAGGAATCGAAGCCGTAGCCGGGCAGGTTCGGGTCATGCTCCATCTGCGTCCAGACCCCGGCCTCGTGGGCCGCCGCGGAGATCCACGAGCCCTCTTTTTCCGGGTCGTTGATGTCCAGCTTGTCGAGGGAAGCGCTGCTCTTGAGGAAGGCGTTCCAGGCATTGAGGACCTTCTTGAACTGCTGGTTGAAGGTCGTGTCATGGAACAGCGCGACACCCGCCTCGGTGCCCATCGACACCGCCAGGAAAGCGTTCATCGGCGTGCCGACCTGGGCCGTGGTGTTGAACGACGAGGAGGTGCTGATGATCTCGTTGAGAATCTCGAAGAAGCTGTCGTAGCCGGCGATCCACAGCGCATCGCCGTCCGTGTCCTTGATCTGCTCCTTGGTCGCCTCGTCCAGGGTCGCCACGTAGGCGTTCGACTGTTCGATCATCGAGTTGACCCACATGCGGTACACGCTGTTGTGGGTGACCCAGGTCTTGAACTCGATGATTTCCGTGCGCATCGGGGTCAGGGTGCCAGCCTTTTTCTTCTCGGCGATCAGGTTGCGCAGCGGCACCAGGAATTTGGCCGTGGCCCATACCCGGTTGGGCACCCAGAAGCCCATCTGGATCGGCCCGGCGTTGGCCAGCGTCAGGCGTTCGGCGCCGGTGCTTTCCAGGCGTGCCTGGCGCGACGGCTGTTTGGGGTTGTTGAGCTGTTTGTCGTACTGAGTCATGTCTTTACTCCTTTAAAGAGGCGGCGCCCGGGCTGCGATGGCACGGGCGCGACCAGACCGCGATGAGGTACTGGCCAGCAAACGACTGCTCCAACAGGCGTTCATGTCAGGGGGGCGACAAGGGTTTTGTACGGGGTTGAACGACACTCCGTGTCCTTCTCGCAATGCCGGTCCCGGGCAGAATGCGGCGGCCGAACGGCCATCTACAGGCGCGACTTGCCTGGACAAGTAAAGCTGCTCTGGCGGGTTTCTGGGGGGCGCCCAAAAAAGTTCATGTAACCGGTCGCTTCACGCCCCTGCTCGGCTGGCGATGGGCGCATGTTCGGCCATCAGCTCGGCGACCCAGTCGATAAACACCCGCAGCTTGATGCTGATATGCCGGTTGGGCGGGAACGCCACGTAGATCGGCATCGGCTCGAGCCGCCAGTCCTCGAACAGACGCACCAGCTCGCCCCGTTCCTGATGCGCCCGGGCCATGTAGTCCGGCAGCCAGAGCACGCCCAGGCCCGCCAGGCCGGCGGCGAGGTAGGCATTGCCATCGTCGACCGCCAGCACATAGCGGCCCTTGATCTGCAGGCTCTCGCCGTGGCCGTGCATGGCATAGGGCAAGGCCTTGCCGGTGCGCGCCCAAAGAAACCCGACGATGCGATGCAACGAATCCTCCAGTTCGCGCGGATGCGCGGGGGCGCCGAGGCGCTCCAGGTAGCCGGGCGCCGCATACACGCCCAGCTGGAGGTCGCCGACCCGCCGCGCCATCAGCGACTGGTCCGTCAACTCGCCGCCGCGCACCACGCAATCCACGTTCTCGCCAAGCACATCGACGATGCGGTCGCTGACGCCCAGGTCGATCTGGATGTCCGGGTAGCGGGCGTGAAACCCGGGCAGCGCCGGCACCAGGATCATGCTCGCCAACGGGCTGGGCACATCCACCCGCAGGCGTCCCCTGGGCAGCGCCGAGGCACTGGACAGGCTGGTCTCGGCATCGTCGAGGTCGGCCAGCAGGCGCACCACACGCTCGTAATACACCGCGCCGTCGGCGGTCAGGTGGACCCGGCGCGTGGTGCGGTTGAGCAACTTGACCCGCAGGCGCGCCTCCAGCTGCTGCACCAGTTGCGTCACGCTGGTCTTGCTCATGTGCAGCGTGTCGGCGGCCTTGGTGAAGCTGCCCGCCTCCACCACCCGGGCAAAGGCCTGCATCGCATCAAAACGGTCCATTTCCACCCCGGCTAACCATTGGATTGTTTGGATTCCACAAACAGTGATGGCTACGGTTGCTGGTTTATCGGCCCGGCGCAAGTGCCTAGAGTCAGCTTCATCGTTCATTCCAGGTCGGCTTCGACCCTTATAGATGGAGGCAACACATGACTCAGCGCGACGTGGTTTTTCCGCCCGGACGCCAGGCGCTTTACCAGCGCAACCGCTACTCGCCGGCGATCCGCTCCAATGGCTTTCTGTTCGTCTCGGGGCAGGTCGGCAGCACCGCCGACGGCTCGCCCGAGCCGGACCTTGAGGCCCAGGTCCGCCTCGCGTTCACCAACCTCAACGCCATCCTGGCGGCCGCCGGCAGCTCCTTCGAGGATGTGATCGATGTCACGGTGTTTATCGTCGATCCCGAGGACAAATTCGAAGCCATCTGGAAGGTGGTGCCGGAGTTCTGGGGCCAGGCGCCGCACCCGACGCTGACCGCCGTGGGCGTGACCTGGCTCTATGGCTTCGACTTCGAGATCAAGGTCATCGCCAAGCTGCCGGAAAGCACCGCCGGCTGACTCACACCCCTCGACCGGGTCACGCCCGTGGCCCGGGATTCCACGGCCGGACCGGCCTCGCGGCTCCCATTCCCAAACCCATTCCCACGCCTGACCCAGCATCACCCATCTGCTGAGCAATGATCTTTTGTCAGCCCCGCGCGGCCAAGCGTTAACTCTCGCCCCGCGAAGTCCTTTGACGGACCCCGTCACAAAATCAATAAGAGGGTTGGCCGATGCAAAGCAATGGCGCGTTGCTGTGGGTGTTGTTAGCCGCGATCGTGATGATCGTGGTGCTGATTGTCAGGTTCAGGGTGCATGCCTTTCTGGCGCTGATCGCCGCCTGCGGCCTGGTCGGGATGGGCTCGGGGATGCCCTTGAATGCCATGCTCGAATCGTTCCAGAAGGGCCTGGGCGATACCCTGGGGTTTCTCGCCGCGATCATCGGGCTGGGCAGTATCCTCGGCAAGATGCTCGAGGAATCGGGGGGCGCCGAACGCATCGCCCGGACCTTGCTCGACACCCTGGGCGAGCGGCGCGCCTCCTGGGTGATGATGCTGGTGGGGTTCATCGCCGGCATCCCGGTGTTCTTCGAGGTCGGCTACATCCTGCTGATTCCGCTGGTGTACGTGGTGGCCAAGGCCACCCGCCTCAACCTGCTGCACCTCGGCGTGCCGCTGGCGGTGTCGCTGATGTGCGTGCACTGCATGCTGCCGCCGCACCCCGCGGCCATGGCCATTACCCACTTGCTGGGGGCTGACGTCGGCAAGGTGATCCTCTACGGCCTGCTCGTCGGCCTGCCCACCGCCATCGTCGCCGGGCCGCTGTGGATCCGCCTGGTGGCGCGCAGCCGAGCCGAACCCTGGCAGGCGGCCTTCCTCGAGGAGCGCTGCGAGGCCCGTGGCGAACGAGTGTTGCCGGGCTTCTGGCTGACGTTGCTGACCATCCTGCTGCCGCTGCTGCTGATGATCGGCAAGACCTTCGCCAGCGCCCTGCCCGCCGGCTCGACGCTATCCGGGCTACTGTCGTTCTTCGGCAACCCGCTGGTGGCGCTGCTGATCGCCGTGGTCTTCGCCTACTGGTCCCTGGGCCTGCGCCGTGGCCTGGGCATGCAAGACCTGCTGGGGCACACCCAGAAAAGCCTGCCGCCGCTGGCCAGCATCCTGCTGATCATCGGTGCCGGCGGCGCCTTCAACGGCATCCTGATCGACAGCGGCGTGGGCAAGGTGCTGGCCGACTCCCTGACCCGGCTGGACATCAACCCCGTGGTGCTGGCCTGGCTGGTGGCGGGCCTGATGCACTTCGCGGTGGGCTCGGCGACCGTGGCCATGATGAGCGCCGCCGCCATCGTGCTGCCCACCCTGGGCGTCGACTCCGGCTACAGCAAGGAGATCATCGTGGTCGCCATCGGCGCCGGGGCCATCGGCTGGACCCACGTCACCGACTCAGCCTTCTGGGTGGTCAAGGAATACCTCGGGGTGTCGCTGACCGATGCCCTCAAGACCTTCACCAGCGCCACGGTCCTGGCCTCGGCGGTCGCCCTGCTGCTGACCCTGGCCCTCTCTCATTTCGTTTAAACCTTTGCCACAGGAGACTTCCCCATGATCGCAGGCCAGCCACTCGCTACCTGGACCCGTCGCTTCCCGCTACTCGAAGAGCTGATGGCGTTGCGCGAAACCACCTGGTTCACCGCCACCCGCGCGCCCCTGGCCGATGGCCTCAGCGATCTTGCGCTAAGCGCCGCCGACGTGGCCGACGCCAGCGCCCGCCTTGCGCGTTTCGCCGCGTATTTTCGCGTGGCTTTTCCCGAGACCTTGGCCAGCCACGGCATTCTCGAATCGCCGATCCAGCCGCTGCCGGCCTTGCAGGCGGTGCTGGCCAGCCGCTATGGGCAAGCCCTGCCCGGCGCGCTGTGGATCAAACAGGACAGCCACCTGCCGATCTCCGGGTCGATCAAGGCCCGCGGCGGTATCTACGAGGTGCTCAAGCACGCCGAACGCCTGGCCCTGGAGGCCGGCCTGCTGCACCCGGACCAGGACTACAGCGTGCTCGACTCGCCCGAGGCCCGGGCGTTCTTCAGCCACTACCGGATCGCCGTCGGCTCCACCGGTAACCTGGGCCTGTCCATCGGCCTGATGGGCGCCCGGCTAGGCTTCCAGGTCACGGTGCACATGTCCGCCGACGCCCGCCAATGGAAGAAGGACAAGCTGCGCGCCCATGGCGTGAACGTCATGGAGTACGAAAGCGACTACAGCATCGCCGTGGCCCAGGGGCGCCAGCAGGCCAGCGCCGATCCGGCCTGCCACTTCGTCGATGACGAAAACTCCACCGACCTGTTCCTCGGCTACGCCGTAGCCGCCGAGCGCCTGAGCCGACAACTGCAACAGGCCGGGGTCCGGGTCGATGCCGAGCACCCGCTGTTCGTCTACCTGCCCTGCGGCGTCGGCGGCGGCCCCGGCGGCGTGGCGTTCGGCTTGAAGCTGGCGTTCGGCGACGCCGTTCACTGTATATTTGCCGAGCCCACCCATTCGCCGTGCATGCTGCTTGGGGTGCACACCGGGCTGCATGACGAGGTGTCGGTGCAGGACTTCGGCATCGACAACCTCACCGCCGCCGACGGCCTGGCCGTCGGCCGCGCCTCGGGTTTTGTCGGCCGCGCCATGCAGCGGTTGATCGAGGGTTACTACACCGTCAGCGATGACGAACTGCATGCCCTGGTCTGGCTGATGGCCAAGCACCAACAGCTGCACCTGGAGCCTTCGGCGGTGGCTGGTGTCCCAGGCATCGCCCGGGTGCAGGCACAACGTGATCAGTACCTGCAGCGCAGCGGCCTGAGCGCACCGGCTTACGCCCGGGCCACCCACCTGGTCTGGGCCACGGGCGGCAGCATGGTCCCGGACACCGAGATGCAGGCCTACCTGGCGCAAGGCGCCCGGGTGCTGCAAGGCTCATAACCGACCGACAGGAGAAGCACCGGCTTGTACAACCTACCGCCCCGACTGGATGCCAAGCTCAACAGCAGCCAGTTCTCGAACCTGTTCACCTTCCAGGCCGCGGCCCGCCACCTGAGTTTCAGCAAGGCCGCCGATGAGTTGTGCCTGAGCGCCAGCGCGGTCAGCCATCGCATCGCCCGGCTGGAGGCGGAGCTGTCGATCCAGCTGTTCCGCCGGCTGACCCGGCGGGTGGAGCTGACCGAGGCCGGCGAACGGATTTTCGCGATCCTCCAGCAGACCCTGGGCGAGCTGTCCGAAGTCCTGGCCCAGCCGGTCGACGCCGACCTGGCCGGGCCGCTGACCCTGTACGCCCACCCGTCCATCGCCCATTCCTGGCTGGTGCCGCGCCTGGCCGAGTTCGGTCAGCGCTTTCCCGGGGTCAGGCTCGACCTGCGCGTAGGCAACGACCGCATCGACTTCCGCACCCGGCAGATCGACCTGGCGCTGTACTACGGCAATGGCGAGTTCCATGGGCTGGTGGCGCACAAGCTGATGCAGGAACGGGTCGCGCCGGTGTGCAGCCCGCAATACGCCGAACGCCATGGATTGACCGGCGCGGTCGAGCAACTGCAGCACTGCACCCTGCTGCATGACTCACTGGCCTGGGACCACGCCACGTTCGATTCCGAATGGGCGCTGTGGATTCGCCAGCACGGCAGTGGCGTGGCCATGCCGAAACGCGGGGTGACTTTCGATCGCTCGGACCTTTGCGTCACCGCCGCCATCCACCATGCCGGCGTGGCGATCGGGCGCGAGCATCTGGTCAGCGAGGCGATCGGGCAAGGCCGGCTGGTGCTGCCGTTCACGGGGTTTACCCGCAGCGGCGAATACGATTACTACATCGTCCACCCGGCCCTGGAGACCCTGCCGCGACGGGTCTCGGCCTGTATCGCCTGGTTACGGGAGTGTGCGGCGCAGACGCCGGGAATCTGAAGGCCGGCGCTGGAGGCCGGCTGGGGGGAGGTCAGCGGCTGGCGCCGCCGCCCTTCTTGCGCAGCGCCTTCAAGCGCTGGCTCGCCCGCTGCACCGCCGCCATCTTTTCCGGGCGCTTCATGCGCTTCCATTGGCGGATGTCGTCCTTGCTGCGCCCGCAACTCAGGCACAGGTCGCCGCTCAACTGACAAACGGCGATGCAGGGGTTGTCGATTTCCTTGGCCATGCTTCAGCCTGGCTGCCGGTCGTCGCAGGTGCCGCCAACCATCAATGCTGCATCTTGCTGTGGTCGGGCATATTCAGGGCGCGGGCCTGGGCCTCGACCTTGATCGACTCTTTCTCGCCCTTGGCATTTTCCACCACCAGGGTCAGCGGCACCTTGTCGCCTTCCTTCACCTGGGCGACCAGGTCGATCAGCATCACGTGATAACCGTGGGGGTCCAGGGCCACGGCCTTGCCGGCCGGCAACGCGACGAAGTCCGCCGGGCGCATGCTCATCACATCGTTGTGCATGCTCGACTGGTGAATCTGCACGATCTTGGCCACTGGCGACTCGACGCTGAGCAGCTTGCTGTCGTCGCTGGCGGTCAGGGTCATGAAGGCCCCGGTCGCCTGTTGCCCGGCGACGGTGGCGCGTACCCAGGCGTCGTCAACCTGGGTCTGGGCCGCGGCCTGGCCCGCCAGGCCCAGCAGGGACAAGCCGATCAGGATGCGCTTGGCGCGTTGGGCGATAGCGGTTTTATTCAGGGCCGGGTACATCAGCAGACCTCCATGACGGTCAGTAGATCTTCCGCGCACTCTTGCGCGGTAAGCGATTGGGACAAGCCAAGGCGCAACGTGCCCCGGGAGTCGTAGACAAAACTGGTGGCGGTGTGGGACAGGGTGTAGGTCGAACCGCTGGGGATCTTCTCGTAGAACACGTCGAATTCCTTGGCCGTGGCCGCGGTCTGCTCCAGCGTGCCATACAGCGCGACGAACGACGGGTCGAAGGCCTTGACGTAGGCGTCGAGGACCTCCGGGGTATCCCGCTCGGGGTCCAGGGTGATGAAGATCACCTGCAGGCGGTCGCCGTCGCGGCCCATCAGTTTCTTGGCCTGGGCCGCGCGCGCCAGCGTCGTGGGGCAGATGGCCGGGCACTGGGTGAAACCGAAGAACACCATCGGCATCAGGCCGCTATAGCTTGAGAGCGTCCTGACGTTGCCCTCGGTGTCCTTCAGCTTGAAGGTACGACCCATGATCTTGTCGCTCAGGTCCTTGCCATATTTGTACGACAGCTGGCCCCGGGTATCGCAGCCGGCCAGAAGACCGAGACCCAACACCCCCATACCTGCAATCACCTCGCGGCGACTCAACAAAACACTCATTCGTTACCGCCCTTTGAGGAGCCGAAAGTCCAGACGAGCCGCCAGGCGGCCCATCCGTAAAAGCCACGCATGGTAGCAAAACGAGGCGCCCCGCTTCCTGCCAAATGGATGACAGGTTGTGTGCGACCTTGGTCGGGTGCGGCGTTTAGCCGCGCTTGCCAGCGGCGCTCAGCCCAGCCGCGCCAGGCGTTGTTGCCAGTTGCCGCCGTTGATGCGCTGGCATTGTTCTTCGCTGTCGTACCGCACATGGGCCGCCAGCGCCTGCAACTCCACGCCGGCGTCATGCAGGGCCATGGCTGTCAGTTCGAGCATGCGCTCGCCCTGCCCGCAGGCCAGGGCCAGGGCCTTGCTGGCCTGGGTGTCGAATACCCATACCACCCTCAGGCTGGCGGGAAACGCCGCGTAATCGACCACATGGGTCAGCCAGGAGAAACCGACAATTTCCGCCTTGGCGGTTTCGCAGGCGTCGGTGAGGCTGGCGACCAGGCGGCGTTCGAGACGCGCCTGCTCGCGTTTGTTTGATGGCATGGTGGCTCCTTGACTGCCCGGTATTAAGCGCCGGAACCGTGCAGTCTTGCCGCGAGCGCCCATCGATACAAGCCCCATGGCTGGCTGGCGCGGCTGTAATTCCGTAACATTCGCCGCCTTTCGATAATCCCCCGCAACCCCGGCCGCCCCTGGCCACCCTCTCAGGTAAACCATGAAACCCGCTCGCCTTCGCGCCGACGTCCTGGCCGGACTCACCACCTCTTTCGCCCTGGTGCCCGAGTGCATCGCCTTCGCCCTGGTCGCCCACCTCAACCCGCTGATGGGCCTGTACGGGGCCTTTATCATCTGCACCCTGACCGCGCTGTTCGGCGGCCGCCCGGGGATGATTTCCGGCGCCGCCGGGTCGATGGCGGTGGTGATCGTCGCGCTGGTGGTGCAGCACGGCGTGCAGTACCTGCTGGCCACGGTGCTGCTGGGAGGGCTGGTCATGATCGCCTTCGGCCTGCTGCGCCTGGGCAAGCTGGTGCGGATCGTGCCGTATCCGGTGATGCTCGGCTTCGTCAACGGCCTGGCGATCATCATTGCCCTGGCCCAGCTGGAACACTTCAAGGCCGATGAACGCTGGCTCGGCGGCACGCCCCTGTGGCTGATGCTCGGGCTGGTGGCGCTGACCATGGCCATCGTCCATCTGCTGCCACGCTTGAGCCGCGCGGTGCCGCCGGCGCTGGTGGCGATCCTCGGGGTCGGCCTGCTGGTCTACCTGCTGGGCCTGCCGACCCGCACCCTGGGCGACATGGCCCATATCGCCGGCGGCCTGCCGCGCCTGGTGCTGCCGGACATTGCGTGGAACCTGGAGACCCTGGGCATCATTGCCCCCTACGCGTTCCTGATGGCCATGGTCGGCCTGCTGGAAACCCTGCTGACCCTCAACCTCACCGACGAAATCACCGAGAGCCGCAGCTTCCCCGATCGCGAGTGCGTGGCTCTGGGCGCGGCCAATATCGCCTCCGGCCTGTTCGGCGGCATGGGCGGTTGCGCGATGATCGGCCAGACCGTGATCAACCTCAGCTCCGGCGGCCGTGGCCGGCTGTCCGGGGTGGTCGCCGGGACGATGATCCTGCTGTTCGTGCTGTTTCTCTCGCCCCTGATCGAGCGCATTCCGCTGGCGGCGCTGGTGGGGGTGATGTTCGTGGTGGCCCAGCAGACCTTCGCCTGGGGCTCGCTGCGGGTGCTGCACAAAGTGCCGTTGAACGACATGCTGGTGATAGTCGCGGTGACCATCATCACCGTGTTCACCGACCTCGCCATCGCGGTGCTGTGCGGCATCGTCATCGCCGCCCTCAACTTCGCCTGGCAGCATTCGCGCGAGCTGTACGCCGACAGCCACGAGGAAGCCGACGGCAGCAAGCTGTACCGGGTCCACGGCACCCTGTTCTTTGCCTCGACCACCTCCTTCCTCAACCACTTCGACCCGGCGGGCGACCCGACCCTGGTGACCCTCGACTGCCGCCACCTGAGCTTCGTCGACTACTCGGCCATCGCCGCCCTGAAAACCCTGCGCGAACGCTACGGCAAGGCCGGCAAGCACCTGCGGGTGACCCACCTGTCCGAGCGCTGCAAGCAGTTGCTCAAGCGTGCGGGCATCCAGCACGGCTGAAATCGGGCCCAAGGAGCGGTCGACCAGCTCCGACGGCATCCTGAAAACCCACGAAAAACCAAAAGGCGAGCCCTGCCTCTTAAATTGTAGGAGCGAGCTTGCTCGCGATGGATATCAAGGACAACGCGGGGCATCTGATGCGCTGCGGTGCTCTTGAGTCCATCGCGAGCAAGCTCGCTCCTACAGTGGTTCATCTTCACTTAACTGATCGGCATTAGCCCTGCTTCTCGCCTTTTCATCGGTCAGGTCCAGGCCGCCCCGGCAGAAAGAAATATCATTGTGATATCATCACCCCCTCTCCGGCCAGGGTCCGCGCGATCCCATCCACCCCGGAAGACCTCATAAAAGAAGGCGCCACGATGCGCCTCCCGCCTGTCTTGCCTGCAAGAACCGACGACGCCCCGGAGCCTTTCCGAGCGCGCGCCGCTTTGCTGCGAACCTGCCGGATGCCGCGCAGGTTGTGCCTTTTGCCGCCACAAGGAACACAGTCATGCTTTTACGATCGATGAACATTTCCCGCCGTGCAGGCCTCAGTTTTGCCCTGATCGCGTTGCTCGCGGTTGCGCTCGGGGCGTTCTCCCTGCTGGAAATGCGGCGCATGAACGAGCAGTCGCTCGAGGTCGACAGGAACTGGCTGCCCTCGATCGTCGCGGCCAATGCCGTGGCCCTGACCAGTACCCAGATCCGTACCCTGACCCTGCGCCTGCTGGTCGTACGCGACAGAACCGAAGTCGAGGCCCTGCTGGACCGGGTCAAGCAACTCGACGAGCAACTGTCGGCCCAGCAACTGGCCTACGAAAAACTCAGTATCGCCCCCGAGGAAAAGGCTGCATACGCGCGCTACCTGGGGGTCAGGGCGCTGTACCTCAAGGACCAGCAGCGCGTCCTCGACCTGGCGCGCCAGGGGCGCAAGGACGAGGCGATCGCGATCGTCGACGGCGGGCCGTTCCTGACCAATGCCGACGCCATGCTCAAGGAACTGCTGAGCGTGGTCGAGGTGAATACCCACGGCGGCGAAGTGGCCGCCACGCGCAGCAACGAAGTGTTCCAGAGCGCGGTCGGGCTGGTGTTGGCGATCCTGGCCATCGTGCTGGTGCTGACCGTCGGCCTGGCCATCGTGCTCACCCGCAGCATCGTGCGGCCGCTGAGCCAGGCCGTGGCAGTCGCCGAAACCATCGCCAGCGGCGACCTGTGCCATGCCATCAGCGTGACCGGCAACGACGAACCGGCGCGCCTGCTGCACGCCCTGCAACGCATGCAGAACAGCCTGCGCAGCACCCTGCAGAAGATCGCCGATTCCTCCAGTCAGCTGGCGTCGGCCGCCGAGGAACTGCATGCGGTGACCGAGGATTCCAGCAAGACCCTGCACCAGCAGAGCAACGAGCTGGAACAGGCCGCCACCGCGGTCAACGAAATGACCGCGGCGGTGGAAGAAGTGGCGCGCAACGCCGTCAGCACCTCCGAAGCATCCCGGGAAACCGACGCCACCGCCCACCACGGCCGGCAGCAGGTGCAGCACACCGTCGACTCCATCGGCGACCTGGCCGACGAAGTGACCCGCACCTGCGGGCAGGTCGAGCACCTGGCGGTGGATGTGCGCAATATCGGCCAGGTCCTGGAGGTGATCCGCTCGATCGCCGAGCAGACCAACCTGCTGGCCCTCAACGCGGCCATCGAGGCCGCCCGGGCCGGCGATGCCGGACGCGGTTTCGCCGTGGTCGCCGATGAGGTGCGGGCCCTCGCCCATCGCACCCAGCAGTCGACCCAGGAAATCGAAAGCATGATCAACACCATCGAAGAAGGCACCGAAGGCGCGGTCAGCGCCATGCGCCACAGCAACGAACGCGCCCACTTGACCCTGGAAGCCGCCCGCGCTTCGGGCCTGGCCCTGGACCAGATCACCCAGGCCATCACCTCGATCAACGAACGCAACATGGTGATCGCCAGCGCCAGCGAAGAGCAGGCCCAGGTCGCCCGCGAGGTCGATCGCAACCTGGTGAATATCCGCGACCTGGCGACCCAGACCTCGGCCGGGGCCAACCAGAGCAACGCCGCCAGCCAGGACCTGTCGCGCCTGGCGGTGGAACTCAACGGCCTGGTAACCCAGTTCAAGGTCTGACGGCCAACGGGCTCCCGCGCCTTGCCGCGCGGGGCCTTCAGTAGGCGTATTGAGCAATCACCTTGCGCACCCTTTCCAGCGCCACCCGCAGCTGATCCATATCGACCGAGCCCAGGGCCAGACGGATCGCGTGGGGCACCGGCGCGGCGCTGACAAAGGGCTCGGCGATGGACACCGAGACATTCTCCCGCAGCAAGGCCATGGCCACCTGATCGGCACGGACCTCCTCGGGCAGCGGCAGCCAGAGAAAATAGGACGCCGGATGCCCGATGTACGCCAGGCCGGCCAGCACCTCCCGGGCCAGTGCCTGCCGGGCTTGCGCATCCTGGCGTTTCTCGGTTTCCAGGCGCGCCACGGTGCCGTCGTCGATCCAGTTGCAGACCAGCGCCGTCATCACCCCGGGGGTGTTCCAGGTGGTCGCGCGGATCACCCGTTCGATCAGCGGCACCCAGGCCGGCGGCGCGACGACAAAACCGACCCGCAGTCCGGTGGCGACATTCTTGGAAAACCCCGACACATACACCGTCAATTCCGGCGCCAGGGCCGCCAGCGGCGCGGGCGGATCCTCGGCGAGAAAGGCATAGGCGGCGTCCTCGATAATCAGCAACCGATGCTGCCGGGCGATCCGTACCAAATGTTCGCGCCAGGCCAGGTCCAGCACCCAGCCCATGGGATTGTGCAGGGTCGGCATGGCGTACACCGCCCGCACCCGTCGGCTGCGACACAGCTGCTCGAAGGCCGCCAGGTCGGGGCCGTGCTCGGTCAGGGCAATCGACACCAGCTCCACGCCGTGGGCGTCGGCCACCACCTTGAACCCCGGGTAGGTCAAGGCATCGGTGGCGACCACATCGCCGGGCTTGAGCAGCGCCATCACCGTGGTCGCCAGGCCATGCTGGGCGCCACTGACGATCGACACCTGCTCGGCGTCTACCCGCAACCCGCAAGAAACCAGATACCGCGCCACCGCGGCCCGCTCGTGGCTACGGCCACTGTGGGGCTGGTAGCGCAGCAGCGCCTCCAGGTCACCGGCGGCCGCCAGTTGGCGCAGGCCGCCGCGCAACACTTCGGCCTGACCGGGCAACGCCGGATAGTTGAAATTCAGGTCCAGAGTGCCCGCCGCCGTGGCCTGCTGGTCGATACCCTGGCCCGGCGGCAACGCGGTCTCGCGGACAAAGGTGCCGCGCCCGGTTTCGCCACTGATCAGGCCCATGGCCTCCAGCTCGGCATACACCCGCGAAGCGGTCACCAGGGCCAGCCCTTCCCTGGCGGCCAGCTCGCGGTGAGTCGGCAGGCGGGCACCGGGCGGCAGTGCGCCGCCACGGATATCGGCGGCAAAAGCATCGACCAGTTGTTTGTAGCGGGCACGGGCCATAGCGGAATGTATCCATGACAATATTTTGATTGTATTGCTTAGCGCTCCTAGGATGGGGCCTGAGCAGCCCAGGCGCAATCTCGCCCTGCAGCGCGGCGCTTACCCTTGAACAGAGCTGAGCCCCTGAATGGAACGGACATCCCCCCTGCCACACCCCATCACGCAAAAGGCCGCGAGCGGCTGGCTCAACGGTTTTATCGGCGTGCTGATTTTCAGCGGCTCACTGCCGGCCACCCGGGTCGCCGTGCTGGAATTCGACCCGCTATTCCTGACCGTGGCCCGCGCCAGCATCGCCGGGGTCCTGGCCTTGTGCCTGTTGCTGCTGTTCAAGGAAAAACGCCCGAACAGAAACCAGCTGTGGCCCTTGGCGATAGTCGCCCTGGGCGTGGTGGTGGGCTTTCCCCTGCTGACCGCGTTAGCGCTGCAGTACGTGACCTCGGCCCACTCCATCGTCTTCCTGGGCTTGCTGCCGCTGGCCACCGCGGTGTTCGGCGTGCTGCGCGGCGGCGAGCGGCCGCGGCCGGTGTTCTGGCTGTTCTCGGTGCTGGGCAGCCTGCTGGTGGTGGGGTTTGCCCTGTCCCAGGGGCTGAGCGCCGCGCCGGCCGGAGACATCCTCATGCTATTGGCGATCCTGGTCTGCGGCCTGGGTTACGCGGAAGGTGCCAAGCTCTCCCGCACCCTGGGCGGCTGGCAGGTGATCTCCTGGGCTTTGGTGCTGGCGCTGCCGGTCATGGCCGTGCTGAGCCTGTTGCGTGCCCCGCCTTCGTTTAGCGGCATCACCCTGCCCGCCTGGCTGAGCCTGGGGTACGTCGCGTTGTTCAGCATGCTGATCGGCTTTGTCTTCTGGTATCGCGGGCTGGCCCAGGGAGGGATCGCCGCCGTCGGCCAGTTGCAGTTGCTGCAACCGTTCTTTGGCCTGGCCCTGGCGGCCACCCTGCTGCATGAACAGGTCAGCCTGGGCATGCTGGGAGTGACCGTGGCGGTGATTTTGTGCGTGGCCGGGGCGAGGAAGTTTTCCAAATAGCGGTTCGGCCCGCCTCGGCGAGACGGGGCTGGCCTGAGGTTTCCCCTCAGACCGGGGAGATGGTCGCCAGCAGACCGATCGCGATGGTCAGCGCCAAGAATCCAAACAAGAAAATCGCCATCTTCGCCATAAAGGCCTCCTGAACAATAGGTTTTCGCCAACGCGAAAAGCAGAACGCAGCCTCAGGCTCCAGCCGGCGGGCCGGTGCGCCTGAGGGGTGCGTTATTGTCAGGCCAGATCTGATCCCGATACAGACGCAGGTGACGAAGAAAAATACGGATCAGATGGCGGCGGACTCTGTCGGCCCATGGACCAAAGGTCCGGGTACATGAGGCAAAGCCGACATGCCTCGACCCAGGATCGCCGGCGCCCACGCCAGCATGGCAGCCCGGGCAACCGGCAATTGCGCGTGCCTTCCCCGGTTATTTGCGCGCCAGCTTGTAGCGCACGCAATCGTCGTAAAAACTCTGCCGCACCGTCGCCGGCTTGGCCCGCGAGGGGCTGTCGTAGGTCTGTTCGGTAATGCCCAGGGCCAGCATGCGCATCCAGCCCTTGCTGAACTTGTAGGTCTGCAGCTTCTGCCGCGCGGCATACAGCGAAACGCCCGACAGTTTCAGCTCCTGCGCCCGCGCCGCCGTCCCCGCGCCCCAACTGCACACATACCGGTCATTGGCCGGCAACTCCTTGCCCTCGGCCGCGACAGCCACGCTGACCAAGGCGAACGAGGTCAGCGTCATCCACACATTGCGCATTTTTCGATCTACCTAACCACCTGAAATTAAAGTGATTTTGGCGGTGATTGAGTGAGCGCGGGGCCAGCATCGAGCCTTATCGGAGCAGGCAATGTGCCTCTCTTTTACTGGCCACTTGTTCACTACGGGCGCCAGGCTCGGCAACAGCCGCCGGTCCAGGTTCCTGGCGCAGGGTTTCTCGCCCCCTCCGGGCAGAAAATTACCCCTGCAAGCGTCTGGCTGGTATCGTGCGGCCCTGTGAAAACACGCCGCATGACTTGAGGAAATGGACGTTGAGCACTGAAGAAAAACTGACCGGGGATCTGTTCGAAGTCGACAAGCGCCTGGGGCTCAAGCCCGTGGTGGACTTCAACACCTATCTGCGCACGGCCTTCGGCGACGGCAAATGCACCTGCGGTCGTTGTGTCGCCAGCGCGGGCGTCGAGAGCGGTTATGCCTACCAGCACAGCTTCGACTTCGACGGTAAAGTCACCCACCGCCGCTTCGCCACCACCGCCGGCAGCGACGTACTGCTGGTGCTGAAGAAGGCTTGGCTGTCCTACACCAAGGCCGAGCTGGAAACCAGCGGCAACCTGGCGCTGGACACCGTCAAGGAATTCGTCGAGCCGCAATTGCACCAGCGCCTGCTGCCCCTGCTGCTGGCCAGCGGGCTGGTCAAGGACATCGACGGCGACCTGCAGATACAGGCACAGGCGGCCTGAGGTTTTCCTTCTCCAACAACAAGAAAGGTAAGACACATGCACCCACTCTCCCTGCAAGACAGCACCGCGCCGGACGGCGTTTGTTTTGGCTGCGGCAGCCGCAACCCCCATGGCCTGCACATCAAGAGCCACTGGCATGAGGATGGGGTGCATGTGATGGCCGAGCACCTGCCGGACAGCCAATACTGCGGCTGGCCCGAGCTGGTGTACGGCGGCCTGATCGCCATGCTGGTGGACTGCCACTCGAACTGGACTGCCATGGCCTACCACTACCGCGGCGAAAAACGCGCCCTGGACAGCCAGCCACGGATCAACTGCGTGACCGGCAACCTCGGCATCAAATTCATCAAGCCCACACCGATGGGCGTGCCCCTGACCTTGCGCGCCAGGGTCGAAGGCGAAGTCGGGCGCAAGAGCCGGGTGATCTGCGAGGTCTACGCCGGCGATGTGCTGACGGCGATTGGCGACTCGATCTTCGTGCGGGTCGATACCGAGCAGTTGGCCGCGGCGGCCCACGGCCGGGAAGCCTGAGCCGGCCCAGGCTCGCTCACGATCTTGAAACCTTTGGGAACCACGATCCGAAGCAGGTAAAACCAGCTTACAAGGGGGACGCTTAGTTCTTGCTCGCGATGGCGGTTAACGATAACGCGTGTCGAGTGGATGAACGCGGCGCTCTCAAGTCCATCGCGAGCAAGCTCGCTCCTACACCAGCCCCCCACTCTCGTCCTTAACGGATCGGCATTAGCCAGAATCGTCCTGCTTGTCAGCCCGTAAAAGTAAAGATTTGCCCTTCAAACCTTTCAGACTCCTCCCGCAGTAATACCTGTCCATAGCCAATAGGGTTGATGCCATCCCGCCGCCGGCTGGAAAACCGCACTGGATGGACAGGCAGAACCCTCGATGGCGCGCAACAGACTTCCCCCGATCAAGAATCCCCCTTCCGGCGACGGGCACCATGTCAGCTACCGAGACATGACCCCCAGCGAACGGGCGGAACAAGAGGCCAGGCAAAACGCCTATGAACGGATGCTGGTTCGCCAACAAGCCTACGCAGACAGCCTCGCCAGCCCACCCCGCAAGCAACAGGCGATGGCCGGCTGCACATTCACCAAATCCTGCAATCTGCCCGACGGGGTCATGGACTACCTCAGCCCATCCGGGGCGATTCCCACCGACGCCATCAAGGACTATGGCGAGCTTGTCTTGCTGGGTGGTCGTGGAACCGACGCGACGGGGAATATCCCGCTCAAGAAAATCAGCGGCGCCCTTCCCGCCGCCCTGGGCAACCTGGCGCTGGGCGGCGAGGCCGTGGCGTCCGCCGGAGCCGGCGTGGCCAGCGGCGGGGTCGTC
Organism: Pseudomonas sp. GW456-L12; assembly: GCF_059424045.1. NCBI lineage: Bacteria > Pseudomonadati > Pseudomonadota > Gammaproteobacteria > Pseudomonadales > Pseudomonadaceae > Pseudomonas > Pseudomonas sp. GW456-L12. Next base: position 7,234 of record NZ_JBWKZA010000037.1, on the reverse strand, counting down.
ACCGGTGCCTTGGCAGGCCTGGTGGCCATGCTCTGGCCGTCGAGCCTGGGCGACAGCGCCTTGTACACGCCAGAGCAACTCGACGCGCTGAAAGAAGGCCGCACCCGCGTGCGCCTGCATATCGAACAACGGCCCGACGACACGCTCAAGGGCTATGGCTACAACACGCAAAAGCAGCGTGGCTGGGAAATGGTCCCGGTGGTGCGCTTTGCTGCCAAAGGCCAGCAACAGGTGGCCGACTTCGGCGACGGCGTCACCCTGATCTGGACACCCGCGGTGGACCCGTCCAGCACCTCCGGCATCCCCCCGCTGGAGGCCGCGCCCCAAGCGCCGCACATCTGGATCTTTCCGCCCACCGAACAGGCGGACACCCTCATCGTCAACCCGATCTACCCGCCGGAGTACAAGGACTTCATCCTGGTGTTCCCGCCGGGGTCTGGGGTTCGGCCGCTCTATATCGTGTTAAATCTGCCCAGAGGCCAGAACTATCATCCCAAACCCCAAAATCTCCCCGCTTTCCCTGGCCTCAAATGGTCAAAGCCTAAAACCCCCAAAAAAGGTGGCGGCTTGCGTGATCGATGGAAAGACAAAGACGGTACGATCTACGAATGGGACTCCCAACACGGCAGGCTGGAGAAGTACAACAAACGCGGCAAACACTTAGGCGAGTTCGACCCAATAACCGGCCAGCAAACCAAACCAGCGGATAAAACCAGAGTGATTGAGCCATGAAGTACAACCTGAAATTCGAGATACACGGCGCACCTACAAATAGTGACGACGCTGTATTCGAGACAAAACTACCGACTCTCACTACAGAAATGCTGATGCCGATTATGGGTTGGCAGAGCGAAGCAGACGCCGTACATAGCTACCTCCTCACCCGAGAGCAAGCCAGCGCCATAGAACGCCTTACAGCCATCCCACTCCCCAAAGATCTGGAGCTGTACATCAGCTGCCATTGCTGACCGACTCTATATGGTCGGCCTGGCACGCCCCCCATGAAGGAAAAACCATGTCCATTCTGGATATTGGCCTTGAGTTTGTACTCAAAGAAGCGTGACCACTCAGAGCCAGTAAGGCGGCACGGCTCATGAAATAGATGATTTACAAATCCCCAAAAAAACACATAGCCAACCCCCGGTAACCATCATGGAGAAAAGCATTCCCGACTACACAGAAGCTGAGTTCATTCGCTTCATGCAGGAAATATTCACCGCAAATGGGAACGGCACTTCCGATGAAGTGCTGGATGACCTTCTGGACGAGTTCAGACGGCTTACCGAGCATCCAGACGGCTCCGACCTGATCTACTGGCCGGAGGATGAAGCGCAATGCACCCCAGAAGGTATGACCAACACCGTTAAAGAGTGGCGCAAGACTAATGGCTTGCCAGAATTCAAGTCGTGATGGCGTTTAGTGATGAGATTTACGACTGAGATGACCAAGCTCCCGGGCTCTCTACCTGAGTACACCGAAAGCGATTTTCTTAAACTGCTCGACGAAATATGCAATGCGGTGGGCACCGAGAAATATCAGGATCAGTTGCTAGAGCACTTTATTGAAATGACCGGCAATCCCGCTGCATCTGACTGGATTTATTATCTCGAGGATGGTGAAGACGATTCGCCAAAGGGAATTTTGAAAACAGTCCAAGACTGGCGTAAGGCCAATGGCTTGCCGGGTTTCAAGGAACCCTAAATCAATGGCCTTGAGGTGCCATTCCAATGAACCCACCGAAGCTGAATCAAGGACGATATGAGTTTTTTCAACCGTATCGCAGGTCTTTTTGACCGCGCGCCCAAAGAGCAAATTGCTGGCTACTCCCGGTCAGAACTCCAAGCGGTTTTCACCGAACCTCTGCCACACACTCCCGCCCTGTCCCTTCCACTTCGCGCGGTTTCTTTGGAAGACACAGGCGTGCCGGCTTATTACTGGGCCTTGCTGATCGATGGGAGCGACAGGCATGCCTTCCAGGCACTTATCGAATCCAGCTTCACCCTGACCCACGAACGCAGCTTCAACGACCTTCCCGTCAGGCAGTATGAAAACGCCCAAAACCACCAGCGCCTGATTTGCTTTACATCCACCCGGGAATTCAATGCCGTCACGGTGCGCCTGGTAACCAACAGCACTGACTTTCTCGAAGCCATTCAGCGCCAGCGTTTCGCCGTTCCGCCGCCCTGGATGGCCTTCGAGGGTTACAACCCTGCATGGTGGGGAACGCAGTTGCAAGGTGCCCAGGGTTACTACAACGACCAGTACTTCCTGCCGTTTTTTACCGGTTTGGGCGAGACCGAGAAGCGGGCCTATTTCGCTCGCTACACTGCCAGCCAAGCGTGGGCTGCCAGCCTGATGTCAATCAGTGATGAGTGAGAGGAGCTGATGCCGCAGGCCGCGACCTCCTCCCCCCAACCACCTGGCCCGCTTGCCGAAAAGCGCAAGACTTCGCGCTGAAAAACCGGATAATGGCCGCCATTTCGTTTTGCTCGTTATTCGGTGTGCCCCATGGAAATCAAGGTCAACTTTCTCGACAACCTCCGACTTGAAGCCAAGTTCGATGACTTCACGGTGGTGGCCGATCAACCCATCCGCTACAAGGGCGATGGCTCGGCACCGGGTCCGTTCGACTATTTCCTGGCGTCATCGGCGTTGTGCGCGGCGTACTTCGTGAAGTTGTACTGCGACACTCGCAATATCCCCACCGATAACATTCGCCTGTCGCAAAACAACATTGTCGATCCGGAAAACCGCTACAACCAGATCTTCAAGATCCAGGTCGAGTTGCCGGCGGATATCTCCGACAAGGACCGCCAGGGCATCCTGCGCTCCATCGACCGTTGCACCGTCAAGAAAGTGGTACAGGCCGGGCCTGAGTTTGTGATCGAGGAGGTGGAAAACCTCGACGCCGATGCCCAGGCCCTGTTGATGCCGAGCGCCGAGGCGCACACCACCTACATCGCCGGCAAGGACCTGCCGCTGGAACAGACCATCGCCAACATGTCCGGCATCCTGGCGGGCCTGGGCATGAAGATCGAGATCGCTTCGTGGCGCAATATCGTGCCCAACGTGTGGTCGCTGCATATCCGCGACGCGCAGTCGCCGATGTGCTTCACCAACGGCAAGGGCGCGACCAAGGAAGGCGCCCTGGCCTCGGCCCTGGGCGAGTTCATCGAGCGCCTGAACTGCAACTTCTTCTACAACGATCAGTTCTGGGGCGAGGAGATCGCCAACGCGCCGTTCGTGCATTACCCGGACGAGCGCTGGTTCCAGCCAGGCCCCAACGACGAGCTGCCGAGCGAAATCCTCGATGCGTACTGCCTGAAGGTCTACAACCGCGAAGGCGAGCTGCGCGGTTCGCACCTGTTCGACACCAACTCCGGCAATGAAGAGCGCGGCATTGTTTCGCTGCCGTTCGTGCGCCAGTCGGATGGCGAAGTGGTGTACTTCCCGTCGAACCTGATCGAAAACCTCTACCTCAGTAACGGCATGAGCGCCGGCAACACCCTGGCTGAAGCCCAGGTGCAGTGCCTGTCGGAGATCTTCGAACGCGCCGTCAAACGCGAAATCATCGAAGGCGAATTCGCCCTGCCGGATGTACCGGCAGAAGTCTTGGCCAAATACCCGGGGATTCTCGCCGGCATCCAGGGCCTGGAAGCCCAGGGCTTTCCGGTGCTGGTCAAGGATGCGTCGCTGGGCGGTGAGTTCCCGGTGATGTGCGTGACTCTGATGAACCCGCGTACCGGTGGCGTATTTGCCTCGTTCGGCGCGCACCCAAGCCTGGAAGTGGCACTGGAGCGCAGCCTCACCGAGCTTCTGCAAGGCCGCAGTTTCGAGGGCTTGAACGATCTGCCGCCGCCGACGTTCGAAGGTCAGGCGGTCACCGAGCCGAACAACTTCGTCGAGCACTTCATCGACTCCAGCGGCGTGGTGTCGTGGCGCTTCTTCAGCGCCCAGTCGGATTACGAGTTCGTCGAGTGGGACTTCTCCGGCCAGGGTGAAGACTCTAATACCCAGGAAGCCGCGACCTTGTTCGGCATTCTCGAAGGCATGGGCAAGGAGTCCTACATGGCCGTGTACGAGCACCTGGGCGCCACCGCCTGCCGCATCCTGGTGCCGGACTACTCGGAAATCTACCCGGTGGAAGACCTGATCTGGGACAACACCAACAAGGCACTGTTCTTCCGCTCCGACATCCTCAACCTGCATAGCCTCGACGAGGAAGAATTGCAGGCGTTGCTCGAGCGCCTGATAGAAAGCGAACTGGACGACTACACCGATATCACCACCCTGATCGGCATCGAGTTCGACGACAACACCGCCTGGGGTCAACTGACCATCCTGGAGTTGAAGCTGCTGATCTTCCTGGCCTTGCAGCAATATGAAGAAGCCAAGGAATGCGTGGAGATGTTCCTGCAGTACAACGACAACACCGCCGAGCGTGGCCTGTTTTACCAGGCGATGAATGCGGTGCTGGAGATGGAGCTCGACGAAGATCTGGACCTGGCGGATTACGAAGCCAATTTCCGTCGCATGTTCGGCAACGAGCGGATGGATGCGGTGATTGGCTCGGTGAATGGCGATGTGCGCTTCTATGGCTTGACGCCGACCAGCATGAAGCTGGAAGGGATCGACCGCCACCTGCGCCTGATCGACAGCTACAAGAAGCTGCACGCGGCGCGGGCCAGGGTGACAGCGCTGTCCAGCTGATGGCCAGGCCGGGGAACAGCGCCCGCCGTTGAATCGACAGGCGCTGGCCCCACAGGCATAGGAAATGGCCCGGGCGATCAGCGGGCCAACCCGCCGGACCCACGCCGCTGCCGGCTCGAACCAGCTACTTCTCAGCGACCTTCCAACCCCTTCCCTGCTAGCCCCCGGCGACACCTTCCTCCCCCGGCGCCGTATTGCCGGCAATGGCAGCCCCGAGGAAGTACAGCATCCCGCCCGCGACGATAAACAGCATCAGCATGTAGAAGATGTATTGGGGCGGCTGCACCGCCAAGACCGCCCCGCACAATACCGGCCCCAATGCCGCGCCCAGGTTGCTCAGGTTCTGCGCCCCGTAATACATGCCCCGCAAATGGCTGGGGGCGATGTTGTCGATGAACATGTATTCGGCGGGAAACACGATAATCTCGCCGAGCGTGAAAATGACCATGGCGCCGACCCAGAACACCAGGGTGGTCGACAGCGCGAAGCCCGCCAGCCCCAGGACAAACATAACCAGCCCGCCCGCGAGCCACAGGCTCAAGTGTTGCTGGGAGATTTTCCTGCCGATGAGGTATTGCAGGCTGATCACCGTCAGCGCATTGGTGGCCACGATGCTGCTGATAATCCGGTAGGCGGTTTCGGCTGTGGTGGTCACCACCAGGTACTGCGAGAGGTAGGCACTGAACTGGCCGAAGACCACGGCGCTGAGCAGCCCGCCCAGGGTAAAGCACACCAGCCGGCGATCGCTCAGCAACAGCTTGCCCACGGCCAGGAATGGCGCGCGGGGCTGGCTTGGTTCAACGCCCGCCAAGCCCCTGTCGCCCCACACGAAGTAGACAAAAAAGAACCCTGCGCCCAGCCCCGCGGACAACAGAAAAGGCAGGCTGATATCCAGCCCGGCCAGCCCTGCGCCGAGAAAGGGGCCGACGGCATAACCGATATTGGTCAGCGTGTATTTGATCGAAAACACTTCGCCCCGGCCAGCGACGGGGAGCAGGCTGCCAAAGCCCGATTTCACGGCGATATCGATGACCGCGTAGGCCAGGTTGATCGACACCAGGCACAGGTAGAACAGCCAGAGATCGCGCGCGACAAAGGTCCCGAGGAAACCCGCGGTGAACACGCCACTGCAGACCAGGATCAGCCTGTAGCTGGACATCCGGTCCACCAGGAACCCGCCATACAGGCTCAACAGCGAGCCAATGATCAGCGTGCTGCCGATGACCAGGCCGACATCGGCGATGCTCAAGTGGAAGTGACCCGATAAATAAATGACCAGATAAGGCAGGGTGATCGCGCGAGCGAGGGTCAGGATCAGGGACGCTGAAAGCAGCAGGTTTACCGTGGTCGGATAGTTTCTTAGCGTGGCCAGCATCCTTGCCTCATCGTTATCGCCATTATTTTTGTCGGGTTCGCGCTGTGGCAATCGCAGGAAAGCCGGCGCGGATCAAGCATACTGCTGAACCCAGTTCTCATTGCTGATGGTTTTTACCGGGTGCATGGAGCCAGATTCATGAATAAGGAATGTCTATGTTTTCCTCCGAACGCTTGAAGGGCATCGATGTATTTGTCTGCGTGGCCGAGTCTGGCAGCTTCACGGCCGCCGCCGAGAAAATGCACCTGACAGGCTCCGCCGTCAGTAAAAGCATCGCGCGCCTGGAGGGCCGGCTGGGCACTCGCCTGCTGCATCGGACCACGCGACGCGTGGCGCTGACCGACGCAGGAATGACCTTCTATCGCACCTGCACCGGTGTGCTGTCCGACCTGGAAGACGCCGAGTTTGCACTCAAGGCCGAAGCCAACGAGGCCCGCGGCAGTGTTCGCATCGACCTGCCAGGGGCTTTTGGCCGCGCCCAGGTGCTGCCGATCCTGCTGCGCCTTGCCCAGGATCATCCAGCGCTGACGCCGCATATTTCCTTCTCCGACGGTTTCGTCGACCCGTTCAAGGAAGGCGTGGACATCGTTGTGCGTATTGGCGGCGCGGATGCCTGGCCCGATACGCTGGGGCAGCGTTGCCTGGCCCGCGAACGACACATCTTCTGTGCCTCCCCCGCCTACCTGGCCAGGCAGGGCGTCCCGCTGACCGAAAGCGATCTGCAACAGCATCAGTGCATCGCCTATGGCTGGGTGGATGGCCGGATCAATCCCTGGAATTTCGCCGACGACCAGGGCGTAACGACGCGCCGGCAGGTCGCCGCCCAGCTTGTGGTGGGCAATGGCGAAGGCATCGTGATGGCGGCCATGGCCGGTTGCGGTATCACGCAGTTGCCGTCCTGGCTCGTCCAGCGGCAGCTGGACGAAGGGGCCTTGGTGGAGGTGCTTGCCCATCGGGCAAGCGAGGGAATGCCGATCAACCTGGCCTGGGTCAAAAGTCGTGAAACGCTGCCCAAGGTCAGGGTCCTGCTGGAGGCCCTGGTCACAGGGCTGACGCCGATAGATGACGGCGACCTGGCCGCCAGCCCTGCCCGCTGACAGACAAGGATCGGCCAGCGCCAGCCGCCGACCGATAGCCCCCACCCTGCCC
>NZ_JBWKZA010000036.1:0-58896 GCF_059424045.1 Pseudomonas sp. GW456-L12 | reverse complement strand
CCCCATGTGAGAGTAGGTCATCGTCAAGATTAAATTCCGAAACCCCAATTGCGAAAGCAGTTGGGGTTTTGTTTTTGTGCGACAAAAAATGCCTCATTCCTCGCAACACTCACGTTGGTCCTCTCAGCTGTCACCGCTGCGTGACAGTGCTAAGGTTCGGCCCTAGCTTTTGCATTTTCCAAGGAGGCCCTTATGCCGGACGCCACGTCCCTCAGCGCTGGTTTTATGGTGGTTCACGGTAACCGCCTGGACGAGTTGCGCAGTCTGGTGGTCAGCTGGATGCGGCGTTACCCCTTGGCGCCGCTGGAGAATGAGATCGCCCTGGTCCAGAGCAACGGCATCGCCCAATGGCTGAAGCTGGCCCTGGCTGAGGACTCCGAGGATGACGACATGGGTGGCTGTGGCATCGCTGCTGCCATCGATGTGCAGCTCCCCGGCAGTTTCATGTGGCAGCTTTATCGCATGGTGCTGGGACGCGATGAGATTCCGCCCAAATCCCTGCTGGATAAAGCGCCGCTGACCTGGCGCCTGATGCGGCTTTTGCCCGAACTGATCGATCAGCCGCACTTCGAGCCCCTACGCCGTTTCCTTACTCACGACACGGATCTGCGCAAGCGCTATCAATTGGCCGAGCGCCTGGCTGACCTGTTCGACCAATATCAGGTTTATCGCGCCGACTGGCTGGAAGACTGGGCTGCAGGCAGGCATCAACTACGCAGCGCTCGAGGTGAGCCCAAGGCCCTGACCCCCGCCAACTGCTGGCAGGCCGAACTGTGGCGGGCGTTGTTGCTGGATGTGGGGGAGGAGGGCATGGCGCAAAGTCGCGCCGGCGTTCACCAACGTTTCATCGAACGAATCCTCAACCTGGAAAAGGCGCCACAAGGGTTGCCCTCACGAGTGATCGTTTTCGGGATTTCCTCCCTGCCGGCGCAAGCCCTGGAAGCCCTGGCCGGACTGGCCCGCTTCAGCCAGGTCCTGCTGTGTGTACACAACCCTTGTCGTCACCATTGGGCGGATATCGTCGCCGACAAGGACCTGCTGCGCCATCAATACAAACGTCAGGCGCGCAAGGCGGGAATGCCGGTAGTGCTCGACCCACAGACCCTGCATCAACATGCCCACCCGCTGCTCGCCGCCTGGGGTAAACAGGGCCGTGACTACATCAACCTGCTCGACAGCTATGACGATCCCAACAGCTATCGCTCGGCCTTTCGCGACGGCCGTATCGACCTGTTCAGCGAGAGTCAGCCGCAGACCCTGCTGAATCAGCTGCAGGACGATATCCTCGAATTGCGCCCGCTGGAGGAGACCCGCCAGTTGTGGCCGGCGGTCGATCTGCACCAGGACAAGTCGATCCGTTTTCACATTGCCCACAGTGCCCAGCGCGAAGTGGAAATTCTCCATGACCAGCTGCTTGCGCGCTTTAGTGAGGACCCTGAATTACGTCCGCGGGATGTGATCGTGATGGTCCCGGATATCGACAGTTACGCACCGCATATTCGCGCGGTCTTCGGTCAGTTGGAGCGTGACGATCGACGTTTCATTCCGTTCACCCTGACGGACCAGGGCCAACGTGGCCGCGACCCACTGCTGATTGCCGTGGAGCATCTGCTCAAGCTGCCGGACAGCCGGTTCCCCGTCAGCGAAATCCTCGACCTGCTGGATGTTCCGGCATTACGCGCACGTTTTGGCGTTGATGAGGCCGATCTGCCGACCTTGCATCGCTGGATCGAAGGCGCCGGCATCCGCTGGGGCATGAATGCCGAACAACGGGCCGACCTGGGATTGCCCGAGGAACTGGAGCAGAACAGCTGGCGTTTCGGCCTGCGCCGCATGTTGCTGGGTTACGCCGTGGGACGTTCCGATGCCTGCGAGGGGATCGAGCCTTACGATGAGATCGGCGGCCTGGATGCGGCCCTGATCGGGCCGCTGGTGGCTCTGCTCGATGCCCTGGAGATGGCGTATCAGAACCTCACTTTGCCGGCTTCGCCGCCACAGTGGGGCGAGCGCCTGCAAGCACTCACGCAGCAGTTCTTCCTGGCCAGTACCGAGCATGACGACTACCTGCTGAGCCAACTCGAAGACTTGCGCGAAACCTGGCTGGAAACCTGCGAGTCGGTTGGCCTGCATGATGAGCTGCCGCTGACCGTGGTCCGCGAAGCCTGGCTGGCTGGCCTGGACCAGGGCCGCTTGTCCCAGCGTTTCCTGGCCGGTGCGGTGAACTTCTGCACGCTGATGCCGATGCGCGCGATTCCCTTCAAGCTGGTGTGCCTGCTGGGGATGAACGACGGCGACTACCCGCGGGCGCAGCCGCCGCTGGATTTCGACCTGATGGGCAGCGACTACCGCCCTGGCGACCGCTCGCGGCGCGAAGACGACCGTTACCTGCTGCTGGAGGCGCTGCTTTCGGCGCGGGATCAGCTGTACGTCAGTTGGGTCGGTCGCAGCATTCGCGACAACAGTGAACGCCCGGCCTCGGTGCTGATCGGCCAGTTGCGCGATCACCTGGCCAGTGGCTGGAAGCTGGAGAATGACCAGGACGATCTGCTCGACGCCATGACCCAGGAACATCCACTGCAACCTTTCAGTGCCCGCTATTTCCATGAAGGCCATGGGCTGTTCAGCTATGCCCGTGAGTGGCAGCTGTTGCACCAGACCCAAGCGGTTCCTCAAGTGCTTGAACCTCTGGCGCCTTATGTCCAGGAAGAGCCGTTGAGCCTGGGGCAGTTGCAGGATTTCCTGCGCAACCCGGTGCGGCATTTCTTCAGTCAGCGCCTCAAGGTGTTCTTCGAGGCGGCCGACGCGCCGTTGGCCGACGAGGAACCATTTGTACTCGACGCGCTGCAACGCTACAGCTTGAGCGACAGCCTGCTGGAGGCGGCGTTGAACTGCGCCGATGATCCGGACCAGGCCCTGCAGGCCCAGGCGCAACGGCTACAGGCCAGCGGTTTGCTGCCCATGGCCGGTTTTGGCGAGAGCCTGCAACGAGAGCTGATCGAGCCCTTGCCGGATCTGCTGATGCGTTATCGGCAATTGCTGGAGTTATGGCCAACGCCGGTCACCAGCGCCTTGCCGATTACCCTTGAACTCAAGGACGTGAAGCTCGAAGGCTGGCTGAGCGGCCTGCACCAACGTAGCGACGGCGGGCTGCTGTCGGTCACCACCATCCCCAACAGCATTGGCTCACCCAAGACCCGCAAATGGCACCGCCTGACCCGGCCCTGGGTCAATCATCTGGTGGCCTGTGCCAGCGGCTATACCTTGACCACCGCGCTGGTGGCCAGCGACGACACCTTGTTGCTGCCGCCTTTGGACCGCGAATCGGCGCTGCAAAGCCTGGGCGATCTGTTGTTGGCCTGGCAGGCGGGCATGTGCCAGCCGTTGCCGGTAGCCGTGAAAACCGCTTTTGCCTGGTTGGGCCAGAGCGATCCGGGCAAGGCCGAAGCGGCGGCGCGCAAAGCTTATGAAGGCGACGGCCAGACCAGCGATGGCGAGCGTCGGGAAAGCCCGGCCCTGGCGCGCCAGTACCCGGACTACAACGCGTTGATCGCCGACGAAACCTTCAGCGGCTGGGTTGATGCATTGTATCGCCCACTCTTACAGGCGCCCTGGCGCTCCGCGGCCAATGGGGAGGCTGACACATGACCCGGCAAGCACCTTTGGCCCTGGCGTTCCCGCTGCGGGGCAGCCAACTGATCGAAGCCAGCGCCGGTACGGGCAAGACCTTTACCATTTCGGCGCTTTACCTGCGCCTGGTGCTGGGGCACGGCGGCGAGCGGGCCGGGTTCGGTCGCGAGTTGCTGCCACCGCAGATTCTGGTGGTGACCTTCACTGATGCGGCGACCAAGGAACTGCGCGAGCGGATCCGCACCCGCCTGGCTGAAGCCGCACGCTTCTTCCGCGATGAAACCGCCGCGCCCGACGCGCTGATTGCCGAGCTGCGCGATCAGTTCGCTGCCGAGCAATGGCCGGGTTGCGCCAGCCGCCTGGACATCGCCGCGCAATGGATGGACGAGGCCGCGGTCTCGACCATCCACAGTTGGTGCCAGCGCATGCTGCGCGAGCATGCGTTCGACAGTGGCAGCCTGTTTACCCAGACCCTGGAAACCGACCACAGCGATCTGCTGGGCGAAGTGCTGCGCGACTACTGGCGGCTGTTTTGCTACCCGATGCAGGGTGATGCGCTGAACTGGGTACGGGCCAACTGGGGCGGGCCCGCGGCCTTGTTGCCCAGGGTGCGCGCGCTGTTTGGCAGCGAGCGAGAAGTGGACGCGGAGCAGACGCCGGCGCAGTTGATCGAAGCCTGTTTGCTGGAGCGTCGCGCGGCGTTGGTGCAGCTCAAGGCGCCTTGGCGGCAATGGGCTGAGCAACTGCGGGAGATCTGCTTGCAAGGCGTCGCCAGCAAGGCCGTCGATGGCCGCAAGATGCAGGCGCGCTACTTCGAGCCCTGGTTCGAAAAGATCACCGCCTGGGCCGAAGACGAGTCCATAGAACAACTGGATATCGGTACCGGCTTCAGCCGCCTGACCCCCGAAGGCATGGCCGAGGCCTGGAAAGGCGATGCGCCGGATCATCCCGCGCTGGACGCCATGGCCGGGCTCAAGGTCGCGCTCGATGCCCTGCCGAGCCCCGACGCTGCGGTGCTGCAACACGCCGCGCGTTGGGTCGGCGCGCGCTTCGAGGAGGAGAAGCGCCGCCGTGCCGAGATGGGCTTCGACGACATGCTGCTGCGCCTCGACGCCGCGTTGCAGGCCGAGGGTGGCGAGCGTCTGGCGACGCTGATTCGCGAGCAGTTCCCGGTGGCCCTGATCGACGAATTCCAGGACACCGACCCGGTGCAGTACCGGATCTTCGAAAGCATCTACCGCATCGAGGACAACAACCCCGAGACCGGGCTGTTCCTGATCGGCGACCCCAAGCAGGCGATCTACGCCTTCCGTGGGGCGGACATTTACACCTACCTGCGCGCTCGCCAGGCCACCAGCGGCCGCTTGCATACCCTGGGCACCAACTTCCGTTCCAGCCACGCCATGGTCAAGGCGGTGAACCACGTATTCGAGCGTGCCGAGTCCCGTGAACAGGGACGCGGCGCGTTCCTGTTCCGGGAAAAGAGCGGAGAGAACCCGGTACCGTTCCTGTCGGTGGCCTCCCAGGGGCGCAAGGAGCAACTACACAGAGAAGGGCAGGTGGTGCCGGCGCTGAATATCTGGCATCTGTCTTCGGAGCAAGCCATTTCCGGTGCGCTGTATCGGCAGCAACTGGCGGCGGCCTGCGCCAGCGAAATTGTCGCCTTGCTCAACGGCGGACAGCAGGCCAGCGCCGGCTTCGCCCGTGATGGCCAGCCCTTCAAGGGCCTGCTGCCGGCGGACATCGCCATCCTGGTGCGCGATGGCAAGGAGGCCCAGGCCGTGCGCGGCGAACTGGCCGCGCGCGGGGTGCGCAGCGTGTACCTGTCGGACAAGGACTCGGTGTTCGCCGCCCAGGAGGCCCACGACCTGCTGGCCTGGCTCAAGGCCTGTGCCGAACCGGATATCGAGCGTCCACTACGCGCCGCGCTGGCCTCCATCACCCTGAACCTGCCGCTGGTTGAGCTGGAGCGCCTGAACCAGGACGAGCTGGCCTGGGAGAGCCGGGTCATGCAGTTTCGCGGTTATCGCCTGATCTGGCGTACCCAGGGTGTGCTGCCGATGTTGCGGCGCCTGCTGCATGACTTCCAGTTGCCCCAGGCCCTGATCGCCCGCAGCGATGGCGAACGGGTGCTGATCAACCTGCTGCACCTGTCCGAACTGTTGCAGCAGGCGGCCGCCGAGCTGGACGGCGAACAAGCGCTGATCCGCCACCTGGCCGAGCACCTGGCCTTGTCCGGGCAGGCTGGCGAAGAACAGATCCTGCGTCTGGAAAGCGACGAACAACTGGTCAAGGTGGTAACCATCCACAAATCCAAGGGCCTGGAGTACCCGCTGGTGTTCCTGCCGTTCATCTGTTCGGCCAAGCCGGTGGATGGCAGTCGCCTGCCACTGCACTACCACGACGAGTCGGGCAAGGCCCAGGTGACGCTACGGCCAACCCCGGAGCTGATTGCCCAGGCCGACGACGAACGTCTGGCCGAAGACCTGCGCTTGCTCTATGTGGCGCTGACCCGTGCCCAGCATGCCTGCTGGCTGGGTGTCGCCGACCTCAAGCGCGGCAACCACAACAGCTCGGTGCTGCACCTCTCGGCCCTGGGCTACCTGCTGGGCGGCGGTGCGTTGTTGAACGAGTCCAGCGGCCTGGCGCGCTGGCTGCAAGACCTGCAGCAAGGCTGCGAGGCCATGAGTGTCAGCGAAATGCCCGGCGCCTCCGACAGCCGCTTCCATCCGCCGCGCAACGACGCCACCCTGTTGGCACCCCTGGCTCCCAAGCGGCGCGCCGCGGAGAACTGGTGGATCGCGTCCTATAGCGCCCTGCGTATCAGCGACAGCCTGGGCGCCGGTAGTACCGAGGCGCCGGAAAGCCCGCAGGCGCAGAAACTCTTCGACGATGAACGCCTCGACCCCGATGCCCCGCGTGAAGTCGTGGCCAGCGGCGCGGACATCCATCGTTTCCCCCGTGGGCCGAACCCGGGGACCTTCCTCCACGGCCTGCTGGAGTGGGCCGGTGACGAGGGGTTCGCCGCCGACCCCGTCGCCATCGAGGACGCCATCGCTCGGCGCTGTAATCGCCGCGGTTGGCAAGGCTGGATCAAGACCCTGAGCGACTGGTTGCGGCATCTGTTGCAACTGCCTTTGCCAGCCGGGGCGGGGCGACCGCCGGTGGTGCTCGCGCAGTTGAGCCAATACCGGGTCGAGATGGAGTTCTGGTTCGCCAGCCACAAGGTCGATGTGCTCAAGCTCGACGAGCTGGTGCGCCAGTACACCCATCAAGGCGTGCCTCGGGTGACCGCCGAACCGGTACTGCTCAATGGCATGTTCAAGGGCTTCATCGACCTGACCTTCGAGCATCAAGGGCGCTATTACGTGGCCGACTACAAATCCAACTGGCTGGGCGTGGATGACGCCGCCTATACCGAGCAGGCCATGGAACAATCGATTCTCGACAACCGTTACGACCTGCAATACGTGCTGTACCTGCTGGCCCTGCATCGCCAGTTGCGGGCGCGCCTGGCGGACTACGATTACGACCGGCACATGGGCGGTGCCCTGTACCTGTTCTTGCGCGGCACGGGCTCGGCCAGCCGCGGCGTGTTTTTCACCCGGCCACCCCGTGAGCTGATCGAGCGCCTGGACCGCTTGTTCCAGGGCAAACCCGAGCAGCCCAGGGCCGAGCCGGCGTGGGAACAGGGAGTATTGCTGTGATCGAGGATCTGCTGACGCCGCTGGAACCCCAGCCCGACCTGGCGCCCCTGGTTCGGGCCGGCGATTTGCTGCTGTTGCTCGATCGTTGGGTCGAGCGCGGATGGTTGCGCGCCCTGGACAAGGCTTTCGTAGGCTTCCTCCATGAACTGGAGCCACAAGGCGATCCACTGGTGCTGATGGCCGCGGCGTTGACCAGCCATCAACTGGGCCACGGGCATGTTTGCCTGGACCTGTTCGAAACCCTCAAGGAGCCGGACTTCGCCCTGTCCCTGCCGCCGGAAGGCGACCTGCAAAGCACGGCGGCGGTACTGCCGTCGCAGGTGCTGGCGACGCTGGACGGCGCGCACTGGTGCAAGGCCCTGGCGGCCAGTCGCCTGGTGGCGCTGGCGGCCGACCAGAGCGAGCAGGCCCGCCAGCGGCCGCTGGTGTTGTCGGGCAAGCGCCTGTATCTGCGCCGTTACTGGGCCTATGAGCGGCGCATCGACAATGCCTTGCGCCAGCGCCTGGCGGTGCAGGAGGAAACTCCCGCGGATTTGGTCGAGCGCCTCGGCGGCCTGTTCGGCGCGGCCAAGGCGGCGGGGCCGGTGGACTGGCAGAAGCTTGCCTGTGCGCTGGCCACCCGAGGTGCCTTCAGCATCATCACTGGTGGACCGGGAACCGGTAAAACCACCACCGTGGTGCGCCTGCTGGCCTTGCTCCAGGCCCCGGCTGTCGAAGCTGGCAAGCCTTTGCGCATCCGCCTCGCCGCGCCCACTGGCAAGGCGGCGGCGCGCCTCACCGAATCCATCAGCCTGCAAGTGCGCTCCCTGTCGGTCGACGACAGTGTGCGCGAGAAGATCCCCAGCGACGTGACCACGGTGCACCGCCTGCTGGGCAATCGTCCGGGCACCCGGCACTTCCGCCATCACGCCGGTAACCGCTTGCCGCTGGATGTGCTGGTGGTCGACGAAGCCTCGATGATCGATCTGGAGATGATGGCCAATCTGCTCGATGCGCTGCCGGTACACGCGCGCCTGGTGTTGCTCGGGGACAAGGATCAACTGGCCTCGGTGGAAGCCGGCGCGGTGCTCGGCGATCTGTGCCGCGATGCCGAGGCCGGCTGGTACAGCCCGCAGACCCGCAGCTGGCTCGAGGCCGTCAGCGGCGAACAGCTGGCGGACAGCGGTCTGCAGGAAGACAACGCCGGCACCCACCCGCTGGCCCAGCAGGTGGTGATGCTGCGCCACTCCAGGCGTTTCGGCGAAGGCAGCGGTATCGGCCAGCTGGCGCGCTGGGTCAACCAGCAGCAGGCCGAGGAAGCGCGCCGCCTGCTGGCCGCCCGCAGCCATGCCGACCTGTATGGCTTGAGCCTCAAGGGCGAGCAGGACCGCGCCCTGGAGCGCTTGCTGCTGGAAGGCCACGGCGACGGGCCGCAGGGTTACCGGCATTACCTGAGCCTGTTGCGCGGCCAGCGCCCGCCTGCCGATACAGCGCTGGAAGATCCGCGCTGGACCGCCTGGGCCCGCGATGTGCTGCTGGCCTTCGACCAGTTCCAGTTGCTCTGCGCGGTGCGCAAGGGGCCTTGGGGTGTCGAGGGGTTGAACCAGCGGATCACCGCCGCCCTGTTCAAGGCGCGGCTGATCGAAAGCGATCAACAGTGGTACGAAGGTCGTCCGGTGCTGATGACCCGCAACGATTACGGCCTGGGCTTGATGAACGGCGATATCGGCATTGCCTTGAAGTTGCCCGAGCACGAAGGCACGCAAGACGGACGCCTGGTGCTGCGGGTGGCCTTCCCGCGCAACGACGGCCAGGGTGGTGTTCGTTTCGTGTTGCCGAGCCGGCTCAACGATGTAGAAACCGTGTACGCCATGACCGTGCACAAATCCCAGGGCTCGGAATTCGCCCACACCGCGCTGATCCTGCCCGAGGCGCTGAACCCGGTGCTGACCAAGGAACTGATCTACACCGGTATCACCCGGGCCAAGGACTGGTTCAGCCTGATCGAGCCGCGGGCCGGGGTGTTCGAAGAGGCGGTGCGGCGCAAGGTCAAGCGCCTGAGCGGCTTGATGCTCGACCTGGGTTGAACGCCGGGTCGCTGGCGTTCGGCACTCGATCAGAGCGCCGCCGCCAGTGCCGTCGCGCTTGGCTGCTCCAGCCCCATGAAGCGTCTGACCCGTTCCCCCGCCGCTGCTTCGCGGATTGCTTGCGGGCTGGCGTCCAGCTGGATATTGCCGCCCTCCATGAAGATCACCCGATCGGAAATCGACAGGGCGAAGTCCATCTCGTGGGTGACGATCAACATGGTCATGCCCTCTCGGGCCAGGTCGCGGATCACATTCAACACATCGCCCACCAGCTCGGGATCGAGGGCCGAGGTCGGCTCGTCGAAAAGCATGATCTGCGGCTCCATCGCCAGGGCCCGGGCAATCGCCACGCGCTGCTGCTGGCCGCCGGACAGCTGGTGCGGGTACTTGTGGGCGTGGGCCAGCAGGCCGACCTTGTCCAGCAAGGCGTAGGCCTGCTGCTCGCTTAGGGCCTTGCTGCTGCCGTGGTAACGCGGCGCCAGGCAGATGTTGTCGAGGATGCTGCGATGGGGGAACAGGTTGAAGTTCTGAAAGACCATGCCGATGTGCCGCACCCCCTCGCGCACCTGCGGGCTGTTGAGGTTGTCGCCAGCGCTGATGAAGCTGTTGCCGAACAGCACGATCTCGCCCTGGTCGATGCGCTCCAGGCCGTTGATGGTGCGGATCAGCGAGGTCTTGCCCGAGCCGGACGGACCGATGATGGAAATCACCTGGCCACTGGCGACGTTCAGGTCGACGCCCTTGAGCACCTGATGATCGCCGTAGCGCTTGTGGATGTTTTGCAGTTGCAGGGCTGGGGCGCTGCCGGCTACCGGTCGTGGGCGAGGTCGGCTGTGCTGCGGTTGTGCCTGTTGCCGGAGCCGCTCGGTGCCGACGTCATCCAGGGTTTGCGGGGTGCGCAGGTTCAGGTCCAGGTGGCGCTCCAGGCGCTGCAGCAGCCAGGCGAACAGGGTGACGATCAGCACGTAGTACACCGCCACCGCGGCCAGGGTCTCCATCACCAGGAAGTTCTGCGCATACAGGCGCTGGCCGACGGTGAGCAGTTCGGTCAGGGAGATCACCGAGATCAGAGAGGTCAGCTTGACCACGGTGATGTACTCGTTGATCAGGGTCGGCAGGGAAATGCGGAAGGCCTGGGGGATGACGATCAGCCGTTGCAGACCGATCAGGCCGATGCCCAGCGCGCGGCCGGCTTCCTTCTGCCCCTTGGCCACCGAGATCAGCCCGCCGCGATGGATTTCCGCCATGTACGCCGCTTCGGTCACCACCAGGGCGAGCAGCCCCGAGTAGAAGGGGTTGGACAGCACCGAACCGGTGGCCGGAAACAGCTGGGGCAGGTTGTAGACGAAGACCACCAGCACCAGCAGCGGAATGCTGCGAAAGAACCAGATGTACAGCGCTGCCGGGGTTCTGATCCAGGCGGCCGTGGAGAGTTTGGCCGAGGCCAGGAGAAAGCCCAGCAGCATGCCGATGAACCAGGCCAGCGCGCTGAGCTGGACCACGGTGACGCAGGCGTGCCAGAAGCTGGGCAGGGAGAACAGGGAGATGAAGTAGGACCAGTCAAATTGCATAAACACCTCGGGCGGCTTCGGATCGCAGGCATCAGGACGGGCGCTGCGCGCTCGATCGGGGGCCGGTCACGGGCGCATCCCTGCGCCGCAGTGGCTTGTCAGTCAGTCACCGGTTCCAGGTTGTATTTGCCGAGGATCGCGGCGTACTCGCCGTTCTTGCGGCTCTCGGCGAAGGCTTCCTGCAGCGCCTTGTAGGTGGCGTCGTTGCCTTTCTTGACGAAGATGCCGAGGGTTTGCTGATAGATCAGGTGCTGGCTGGTGACCACCACCCGACCCTGGGTGCGTTCGGCGATCATCTTCGCCGCGCCGGCGATTTCCACCTGGGCCTGGATGTTCTTCGACAGCAGGGCCTGGGTCACCTCAGGTGCCGAGGGGTATTCGCTGACACTGATCGCGCCCTTGTTGTTCGGCACGCAGTAGTCGCTGGAGAGCTTCTGCAACTGGCTGACCCAGGTGGTGCCCTGTTCCAGCCCGACCTTCAGGCCGCACAGGTCTTCAGGGGTTTGCGGATTCAGGCCGCTGTCCTTGGACGTCATGATCGCCGCGCCGGTTTTCGCATAGGCGATGGTCATGGCTTGGGTCTGCCGTTCCGGAGTGATGTACATGCCGGAAATGATCGCGTCGTAGCGACCGGCGTTGAGGCCGAGGATCAGGCTGGGAAACTTGGTGTCGACGAACTCGGCCTTGGCGTTCATGTGCCTGGCCAGGGCGTGGGCCAGTTCCGGATCGGAGCCGACCACGTTCTTCTCGCTGTCATAGGACTCGAACGGCGGGTAGGTGATTTCCATGCCGATCTTCAGCTGTCCGGGTGTCGCGGTCGAGGCCAGGCCGGCGGTGGCGCACAACAGGCCGGCGGTGAGCAGGGTCAGGCGAGCAACGTTGTTTTTGTTAAGCATCGTGGGTCTCTCCAGGGGATGGAAGCAAAGGGCAAAAGGGTGGTCAGGACGCTTGCGACTGGTGTTTCAGGTGGCCGAAGCTCGAAGGCTTGCGGGCTTTTTCCGGCAGGCGGATCTCGCCGTTCTCCACGCGCTTGCGCAGGTACTGGTAGGTCTGCAGGGCCTGGCCATACATGTGCTCGCCGATGGTGATCTGCTCATAGTCGTTCGAGGCCTTGGCGAACTGCGGCAAAGGCTTGATCTGGGTATGGAAGTCGCAGGCGTAGAACAGCGGGAACGAGTAGCGCTCCTCGCTGACGCTGCGTACCCGGTGGGCGGTGGCGACAAAGGCGCCGGCGGTCATCACCTCCAGCATGTCGCCGATGTTCACCACAAAGGCGTCGGCCAGCGGCGGGGCATCGATCCACTGGCCCAGGTTGTTCATCACTTCCAGGCCCGGCTTGTCGGCCAGCAGGATGGTGAAGCACTCGTAGTCGGTGTGGGCGCCGATGCCGGGCGCATCCTGGGCCGCGTCGTCGAACGGGTAGTGGATCAGGCGCAGCTTGGAAGGCGGGCGGGTGACCAGGGCGTCGAAATAGTTTTCCTCCAGGCCCAGGGCCAAGGCGAACCCGCCGAACAGGCGCCTGCCGAGGGCGAAGACGGCTGCGTAATAGGCTTGCACCGCCTCCTTGAAGCCGGGCAGTTCTGGCCACTCGTTCGGCCCCAGCAGCGGCGTGTTGGCCAGGACCAGGGGGTCGTCGGCCGCGACTTCGAAGCCGATGTCGAAGGCTTCCTTGTGATCCGGCTTGCCCTTGGAATACACCTCCTCGCCCTCGGGGACGAAACCCTTGTGGCTTTTCGAGGTGCCGATGTAGTGCTGCATCTTGGTGTCCAGGGGCTGGGCGAAATAGTCCCTGGCGGCCTGGCGCAGGCCGGCGATCAACTGCGGGTCGATGCCATGGCTGGTGATGTAGAGAAAGCCCACTTCGCTGGCGGCCGCTCCCAGCTGCTCGGCGACGGCCAGCCGGTGCTCCAGCTCGATGCTGAACAGGCCGGCGATGTCCACCACCGGAATGTGCTTGAAGTTGGCCTTGGCCGGGGTTTTATCGATTTTATCGGGCATGACGCAAGAACCTCACGGACGGGTTGAGTGGGTGAAGCGGTCGAAGTGTTCGCGCTCGGTCCTGGCCATCCACTGGTTCAGCGACCAGAGGTCGGCCACCGGCACGTTGGTGAAAGGCAGGTGATGCAGGTAGCCGTCGGCGCCAAACTCCGGGGTCAGGGTGCTGACCTGGTAGCCCCGGGCCTTTTGCGAATGCCAGATGGCTTCCCAGTGCTGCTGGTGGAACGCCAGTTCACGGGCATATTCCGGGGCGGCGGGGTGCGGGACTTGCGGCCCCTGGTCATAGCCGACCCGGGCCTGGATATGGTGAACGCGCTCGACGAAGGCGCTCAGGTCATCGAAGGGGTCATCCAGCAGGCGTTCGCAGGTGACGACCCAGTGGCTGATATCGCTGGTGAACCGCAGGTCGGGCAATTGCCGGATCAGCTCCAGGGTGACCCAGGGATTGAACAGCGAGCGGGCGCGGTGAGTCTCGAAGCTGCAGAACTGGCCATGCTTGCGCGCCAGCTCCATGGCCTGGCCGAAGAACTCCACTTGCTGGGCCAGGGGCCAGCGGTCGTTGCCGGCCAGCAGATTGACGAAGCGCGGTGCCAGTTCGGCGGCCCAGGCGAGCTTGCGCTCCAGGTCCAGCAGGTGTTCCTGGAACGCGGCCGACTGTTTTGGCAGGACGTCGTAGGCGGTGAAAACCGTGCAGATGTAGGCGAGGCGATTGTCCCGCAGGAAAGTGCCGAATTCGCCGCGTTCGCGGGCTTGCAAAGGCAGGCGGGCTTCCATACCGTCGAAGCCGGCGGCCAGCAGCTCGTCGAGGGCCTGGGCCGGGCTGGCGGTATAGCCCCAGAGTGTGCGGAATATTTCCAGTTGCATCGGCTAACCTCAAAGATGTCTTGGGCTACTCATGGCACCGCAAAGGCACTGGGCCGAAGCGGCGATACTGGGCAGTAGCAAAAGACATTCCTTGAGCCGGGTCTCTGCGGATCCGGTCTCACCGAGGGCGGTCTGGACGGCTCGCTCTCTGGCGCCGATCTTAAGCAGGCGATGCAGGCATGAAGAATAGGAAGGCTCAAATCGTTACTTCATTTTTTTCTAAACCAATAGCCTGCTACCCATACCTGGGAACCTCGCGGCGGTTTCACCGGCTGTGCTATCGTTGCGGCATCATTGTATGAAGATCAAAGAGAATCCCTGCATGAACGTGGCTGTCTCGGCGACAGAGCGCTATTCGGGCTGGAGGCAGGTACTGCTGTCCGCCCTGGTCTGTCTGCTGAGCACTTTTGCCGTCGCGCAACCCGAGCCTGCTGCTGTCAGCCTGGCAGACCAGCGCGCCAAGGCGGTGACTCAAGTGGTGCTGGGGATTCTCAGTTATGCGCGCTGGCCGGTGGAGCCGGCGCAATTGCGTCTGTGCGTGGTGGGGCCGACCGAATACACCGACGACCTGGTCAAGGGCACTACCCAGGCCACGGGCCGCCCGGTTCTGGTGCGGCGCTTGCTAGCCGACAACCCGGCCATCGTCAGCGAGTGCGATGCGGTGTACATCGGCAAGCTGACCGACGACCAGCGCGCCCGCCTGTTCACTTCCCTGGTCGGTCATCCGGTATTGAGCATCAGCGAGGGCGGCGACCAGTGCACGGTCGGCAGCCTGTTCTGCCTGCGCGTCAGTGACAATCAGGTGTCATTCGAGGTCAACCTGGATTCGGTGGCCCGCAGTGGCGTGCGGATTCATCCAAGCGTGCTGCAACTCTCCCGTCGTCGACCGGCGGCGCCATGAGCTTCTTCAAATCTCCTGCTCGCCCTACATTGCGTTCGGTCATTGGCCGCGGGCATCTGATTGTCGCCCTGCTGGCCATTTCCATGGCCAGCCTGTCCCTGACATTGCTCGGAGTGCTGGCGTTGCGGGTGTATGCCGATCACAACCTGCATCTGATCGCGCGTTCGATCAATTACACGGTCGAAGCGGCGGTGGTGTTCAACGACAGCGCCGCGGCGACCGAAGCCCTGGCCCTGATTGCCTCCACCGAAGAGGTGGCCGATGCCCAGGTGCTCGATGCCCGGGGGCGCGTGCTGGCCCATTGGGAGCGGCCGGAAATCGGTTTGCTGACCGATCTGGAAATGCAGATCGCCCGGGCCTTTCTCGAGAAGCCCATCACCGTGCCGATCATGCATCAGGGCCAGGAAATCGGCAGCATCGCCCTGACCGGGCACGGCGGCAGCCTGCTGCGCTTCCTGCTCAGCGGGCTGGTGGGGATTGTCCTGTGTATCGCGGTGAGCGCCTGGGTGGCGCTGTACCTGGCGCGCCGGCAGTTGCGCGGCATTACCGGGCCGCTGCGCAGCCTGGCCGATGTGGCCCATGCCGCGCGCCGCGAGCGGGCATTCGACGTCCGGGTGCCGCCGGCGGAAATTGCCGAACTGGACAACCTGGGCAACGACTTCAATGCCCTGCTCGATGAGCTGGAAGCCTGGCAAACCCACTTGCAGAGCGAAAACGAAACCCTGGCCCACCAGGCCAGCCATGACAGCCTGACCGGGTTGCCGAACCGGGCGTTTTTCGAGGGCCGGCTGATCCGTGCGCTGCGCAGCGCCAGCAAGCTCAACGAACGGGTGGCGGTGCTGTTTCTCGACAGTGACCGTTTCAAGGGCATCAACGACAACTTCGGTCACGCCGCCGGCGACGCGGTGCTGATGGCGGTGGCGTCGCGGGTGCGCGCGCAGTTGCGCGAGGAAGACCTGGTGGCACGCCTGGGGGGCGACGAGTTCGCCATTCTGTTGACCCCGCTGCACCGCATCGAGGATGCCGAGCGTATCGCCGAAAAAATCATCGCCAGCATGGCGATGCCGATTGCCTTGCCGGGCAGTACTTCGGTACTGACTTCACTCAGTATCGGTATTGCCGTCTACCCTGATCATGGCACCACCCCGGGAGCTCTGCTCAATGCCGCCGATGCGGCGATGTATCAGGCCAAGCGTGTCTCTCGAGGCGGGCAACACACCGCGGGGTCGGAGCCCCCCGTCGTTCACGTTCAATCCAGGAGCTAATTCTTTGTTTTCACTGACTCGACCTTTCTTGCGACTTTTCACCACCGGCCTGTTGCTGGCGCTGCTTTCATTGACCGGTTGCCAGAGCGTGCCGCCCAAGGGGCTGACCCCGCAGCAAGTGGCGGTGCTCAAGCAGGAGGGCTTTGAGCTGACGGACGAGGGCTGGGCCTTCGGCCTGTCTGGCAAGGTGCTGTTCGGCAGCGACATCGATAGGTTGAATGCCGCCAGCACCGGCATCGTTGAGCATATCGGCAAGGCGCTGGTCAGCGTGCACATCGACAAGGTCCGGGTCGATGGCCACACCGATGGCTCCGGCAGGGAAAGCTACAACCAGCAACTGTCCCTGCGCCGGGCGAAAAGCGTGAGCAAGGTACTGGTGGCCACGGGCATGCGCGAAGAAAACATCCAGCTGCGCGGCCTGGGCAGCAGCGAACCGGTGGCCTCCAACAGCACGGTGGCCGGACGCACCGAAAACCGTCGCGTCTCGATCGTGGTCATCGCCGACTGATCGGCGAAGACCATCATGCCAGCAGGCCCTGATTCTTCCTTTACACTGCGGTTCCCACAGCGGGGTGATCCGCTAGGTCTTCGCGATAGCAGGACCAGGCTGTGCCGAGTGGATTTTGCAGTGGTGCTGGCAGGGTGACCTCATAGTGGTGATGCTTGGAGTTCTTAAGGATCAGCAGGGTCCGTAGTGCACTTCTTCAAGCGATCCGTATCCGTGCCGCTCTCTGGGCTGGTATCAATATTGCCATTTAGGTCGAGGTAAATATCCGTTCTTCGCCATTTAGGGGTGATATTGACGCAATGATTACGGCCCGTATCACTCCACCAATAGAACTCCATGAAGAACCCGGCATCTGGAAAAATATGACCAAAATCAGATGTCGCCTCTCCTGGAAATAGGCCCCCGCGTCCACTCCGATAAATTCGGTGTTCGGTATTCCAGGTCATAGAGAGCTTCTCTTTTCCTTCCTTGGAGTAGTGAACCGTGACCACTGGGGTCGCTACCCTCCAAAACACAAAGGGGGACAGCAGTAGCAGAAAGAGAATGCCAAAAATGTACCTGTATTTAATGGGCCTTACATTTGTGGACACGGATACCTTCCCCCCATTCCTTCGGTTGTACTGCAAGAACTTCGTCCATGATCATCTTTGCTGTTATGCCTCCGTTGGGGCGTTGTCGATAGAGTTTCACGCCGATACTAATGGATATTCGGTCAGGTGCATCATCCCAGGCCCTCATGCCCTCGATATCAGCAGAGCGATGCGGACCGGGCCGTTCCCATTCTGCTTTAGGTCTTTCAAAAATCTCTTCAACCTTCCGAGCAGCGTCCGACCCTATCTGCTCTATACCTGCGCCGTCCAAGAGGATGCTTTCAGAGAGTCCACCAGCCAGTCCAACATAGCCATAGTGAATGTTCGACCAGATGTCATAGAAGTAGTCGTAGCCCCCTTGTTTGTTCCAAACATCCTTGAACATCGCTTGCAGCTTCGGCTTGTGGTCCCATGGGCGACCCTGGCCGACTCGCTCTGTCCAGATAGCCAAAGCTTTCGCTTTCTTTCCCAGCGCTAAGCTATAGAAGTCAGGGCTTTGGCCAAGACGAAGATAGAAAGGAAGCTCCTTATACTTCTTTGTTTCATCTATTGGGCTAAAGCTGTTGAGGTCTTTCATTTGTCGCACAGACGGGCTGTTGATATTGGTATTCATCTCGCCCGCAATGTAGCTTGCCAGTTCTTCCATCTGGTCTGGGTCATTACAGACCTTTTCTTCTGGCTTCTCTTCAGGCGTCTTAGAGGCCACATTGGGATCGACTAAAGCATTTGCAGCGGTGGCCTTCTCGGTCAGCCTCGGGTCGGCCAGCAAGGTCGCCATCTTTTCATCGTCTACCGAGCCGTCTGGGCGGAACACTCCAAGCGCCGCGAAGTTGATGATTGCCGCGCCAGGAGTGGGCCCAATGACAAAGCCACCGAAGGTATCGCCTGACCCGGTGATGATTGTCCCGCCGTGACTGGTGGGGCTCCCTAAGTGGGCCATAGGACGACCATTCAGGATGATAGTTGGAAACCCGGTGGTGATGACCGCGCCACAACCGCAAGTGTCACCGACTCGAGCTGCTCCCATGAAGTTGATGTTGATGTCACCAGAAGCGCAAGCAATAGGTGTCGTGCCGTGACCGGGAAGCGGGCAGACGTGTTTATCGCCCAGGCGAGCAGAAGAAAGCATTGATCGTCCTTGTGTGTTGGCGGGTCCGTGAGGCTCTTTGTCGAGCTTCGCGAACCTAACAAGTGACGATGGGCAAGGCTTTAGGACGATTCTGAACTTGGATGAAGCCCGCTCTCATTGCGATCGGCTTTCGCGACTCCGTACAGGCTATGAGTCGGCAAACACCATCTCCCGGCTCTGCCCCATCAGCAGGCCCTGATTCTGTTCGGTCACGCTGCGGATGTAGTCCCACAACAGGGTGATCCGCTTGAGCTTGCGCAGGTCCTCGCGGCAGTACATCCAGAACTGCCGGGTGATGTCTATTTCCTCCGGTAGCACTGGCAGCAGGCGCGGGTCCTGGGCGGCCAGGAAGCAGGGCAGGATCGCCAGCGAGCGTCCTTGCTGGGCCGCCACGTATTGGGCGATGACGCTGGTGCTGCGCAGGTTGGCGCTGGCGCCGGGCAGCACGTTGGCCAGGTACAGCAGCTCCGAGCTGAACGCCAGGTCGTCCACGTAGCTGATGAATTGATGCTCGCTCAAGTCCGCGGGGCGGCGGATCGTTGGGTGCTGGTCGAGGTATTCCTGGGTCGCATAGAGCTGCAGGCGGTAGTCGCAGAGCTTGCAGCAGACGTAGGGGCCATGCTCCGGGCGTTCCAGGGCGATGACGATATCGGCCTCGCGCTTGGACAGGCTGATGAAGTGCGGCAGCGGCAGGATGTCCACCGAGATCGCCGGGTAGGCGTCGACGAAATGGCTCAGCTGCGGGGTGATGAAAAAGCTGCCGAAACCTTCGGTACAGCCCATGCGCACATGCCCGGACAGGGCCACGCCCGAGCCCGAGACCTGTTCGCAGGCCATGTGCAGAGTGCTTTCGATCGACTCGGCATAACCCAGCAGGCGCTGGCCCTCGGCGGTCAGGACAAAGCCGTTGGTCCGGGACTTTTCGAACAGCAGGGTACCCAGCGCGCCCTCCAGCGAACCGATGCGCCGCGACACCGTGGTGTAGTCCACCGCCAGGCGCTTGGCCGCGCTGCTGGCCTTGCGGGTACGCGCGACTTCGAGGAAAAACTTCAGGTCGTCCCAGTTCAGCGAGCCGAGGGAGGTGATGTTTTTTTGCATGATGGACCGGCTTTTATGTGCGTTCTTATTAGAAGTTTGCACATCTATACTCCAAAAACAGTCCGACAACCAACTCGCGACGCACGCCTCATTTCAAGGCGGTCCCACGCCTTGGCTCCCTGCATAAGAACCTCAAGAAGTCAGGAGACCCGTATGAACGCATCCCTCAAGTCCGACGGCACTACCTTGCAGCAGGTCAAGCTGCTGATCGACGGCCAGTGGGTCGAATCCCAGACCCGCGAGTGGCACGACATCACCAACCCGGCCACCCAGCAGGTGCTGGCCAAGGTACCTTTCGCCACGGCGGATGAAGTCGACGCCGCCATCGAAGCCGCGCATCGCGCCTTCCAGACCTGGAAGCTGACCCCGATCGGCGCGCGGATGCGCATCATGCTCAAGCTGCAGGCGCTGATCCGCGAACACTCCAAGCGTATTGCCCAGGTGCTCAGCGCCGAACAGGGCAAGACCATCGCCGATGCCGAAGGCGACATCTTCCGCGGTCTGGAAGTGGTCGAGCATGCCTGTTCGATCGGCAGCCTGCAGATGGGCGAGTTCGCCGAGAACGTCGCCGGTGGCGTCGATACCTACACCCTGCGCCAGCCGATCGGTGTCTGCGCCGGGATCACCCCGTTCAACTTCCCGGCGATGATTCCGCTGTGGATGTTCCCGATGGCCATCGCCTGCGGCAACACCTTCGTCCTCAAGCCTTCGGAACAGGACCCGCTGTCGACCATGCTGCTGGTGGAACTGGCGCTGGAAGCCGGGGTTCCGCCTGGCGTGCTCAACGTGGTGCATGGCGGCAAGGACGTGGTGGACAAGCTGTGCACCCACCCACACATCAAGGCGGTGTCGTTCGTCGGCTCCACCGCGGTGGGCACCCACGTCTATGACCTGGCGGGCAAACACGGCAAGCGCGTGCAGTCGATGATGGGCGCGAAGAACCACGCCGTGGTGCTGCCCGACGCCAACCGCGAACAGGCGCTCAATGCCCTGGTCGGTGCCGGCTTCGGCGCGGCCGGTCAGCGTTGCATGGCCACCTCGGTGGTGGTCCTGGTGGGCGCGGCGAAACAATGGCTGCCGGACCTCAAGGCGCTGGCGCAGAAACTCAAGGTGAATGCCGGCAGCGAGCCGGGCACCGATGTCGGGCCGCTGATTTCCAAGCGCGCCAAGGAGCGTGTGCTGAGCCTGATCGAAAGCGGCATCAAGGAAGGCGCCAAGCTGGAGCTGGACGGTCGCGACGTCAAGGTGCCAGGTTTCGAGCAGGGCAACTTTGTCGGCCCGACCCTGTTCTCCGGGGTGACCACTGACATGCAGATCTACACCCAGGAAATCTTCGGCCCGGTGCTGGTGGTGCTGGAAGTGGACACCCTCGACCAGGCCATCGCCCTGGTCAACAGCAACCCTTTCGGTAACGGCACCGGCCTGTTCACCCAGAGCGGCGCGGCGGCGCGCAAGTTTCAGACTGAAATCGATGTCGGCCAGGTCGGGATCAACATCCCGATCCCGGTGCCTGTACCGTTCTTCAGCTTCACCGGTTCCCGTGGTTCCAAGCTGGGCGATCTGGGGCCCTATGGCAAACAAGTGGTGCAGTTCTATACCCAGACCAAGACCGTCACCAGTCGCTGGTTCGACGATGACAGCGTCAACGATGGCGTGAACACCACCATCCATTTGCGTTGAGGAGTCCGCTCATGAAAATCGCATTCATCGGTCTGGGCAACATGGGCGCACCCATGGCGCGCAACCTGCTCAAGGCCGGGCATCAGTTGAACCTGTTCGACCTGAACCAGGCCGTGCTCAAGGAACTGGCCGAACTGGGCGGCAGCATCAGTACCTCGCCGCGCGCCGCCGCCGCAGACAGCGAGCTGGTGATCACCATGCTGCCGGCCGCGCCCCATGTGCGCAGCGTCTGGCTGGGTGACGACGGGGTGCTGGCGGGTATCGCCCGTGGCACGCCGGCGGTGGATTGCAGCACCATCGACCCGCAGACCGCCCGCGACGTCGCCGCGGCGGCCGCCAAGCAAGGCGTGGCCGTGGCCGATGCGCCGGTATCCGGCGGTACCGGCGGCGCGGCGGCGGGCACCCTGACCTTCATGGTCGGCGCCAGCGCCGAACTGTTCGCCACCCTGCAGCCGGTGCTGGCGCAGATGGGCCGCAATATCGTGCACTGCGGTGAAGTGGGCACCGGGCAGATCGCCAAGATCTGCAACAACCTGCTGCTGGGCATCTCGATGATCGGCGTCAGCGAAGCCATGGCCCTGGGCGATGCCCTGGGGATCGACACCAAGGTGCTGGCGGGCATCATCAATAGCTCCACCGGGCGTTGCTGGAGTTCCGACACTTACAACCCCTGGCCCGGCGTGATCGAAACCGCGCCGGCCGCCCGCGGCTACACCGGTGGCTTCGGCGCCGAGCTGATGCTCAAGGACCTGGGCCTGGCCACCGAGGCCGCCCGCCAGGCGCACCAGCCGGTGGTGCTGGGTGCCGTGGCGCAGCAGCTGTACCAGGCCATGAGCCAGCGCGGGGAAGGGGGCATGGACTTCTCGGCTATCGTCAACAGCTATCGCAAGCCCCAATAGGGGATTTTTCCGGGAGCCCGCGTCGGGCGGGCTCCCGGTTTTTTGCCATCTCTCTTACCTCAATGGACCTCGCTCCCTCTGTAGCCGCTGGCACGGGCCGGGATCGAGTGCACCGTCCTCGGCAATCGCGCTTGTACAGAAAAATCACATCGGCTTATGACCGTTCTTTACGGTCAAATATCGTCCGTAATATTGGCAAAGCAGGCGATGAAGATTCGCCAGTGGCTTTATCGCGACAATGTATAAGGCATGCTCTGGCAGTATCGGGATTGATAGCTAAGGTGACTTGTGTCGACAGCGTCTCTGTCGAATGACGACATGTCATGGATATGGCATGTATATGAGGTTTTATCAGGGAGATAGACCATGGCAGATGTCCTGAGATACGGAGACAAAGTTCATATCAAGAATGGTTACAATAATTGGGATGGCGGTTATCTCGATACTTGTAACCATGCCACCGCCCCGAACAGCCTTTACGGCGTAGTCACCGCAACCACTCCTCATCGCGGCCCGGGTACTGGCACCTGGATCATCGAGTCCGCGACAGGCAAGGCAGTAGGAACCGAGGTTGAAAGTTGCGATGTGATTCTGCTGTGGAACCTCTACAACAACGAGGGTGGCTATCTGGACACCAATGGCCACGCGACAAAACCGTCGATCTACAACGTGGTCACGGCCCTCAAGGAATCGCGGCCGGCGGATACCCTGCACTGGCGAATTTTCGCCGATACCTCAGATCCCAAGGATTTCAAGGTGAGAGAGGGGGATGTCGTGCACTTCCTGAATGGCTACAACGATGTGCGCGGCGGGTTCCTGGATACCTGTGGGCATGCCAGTGGCGAGGGCGTCAAATATGCGGTATCGACGACCCCTTATCTGAATCGGGACGGCAATACCGGCTCATGGAAAATCTCGAAAGCCAACGATTAAGTGTCAGGTGCATCACCATCAAGCACTTTAATGTGCAAAAGGGGACGTTGAAATCGTCCCCTTTTTAGTCGTTGTATTAATAGACTTTCTAAAGTTTTAAATGCGGGTTGTCTGCTTGGTTTTTTTGTTTAAGCAAGCTTGCTGGAAGTTTAAATGGGCTGTCTGTATTCGCTGGGCTGAGATGGGTGAACTTCTGGTTGGCCAATATCATTAGGCCGGGAAGTGTATGGCGGGGCGTCTGCCTTATTGCTGTGACTTTATAAAAAGAGGCGCTCCTCAATGATATGAGCGCCTCTTGATGTTTCGCGGAAAGTTCTTCGCCGGGCCGATCAGACAGTTTGCAAAACTGCGGCCTGCATTTTCGGGCGTCAGGCGAACACGAAATACTTGCGCACGGTCTCGACCACTTCCCAGGTGCCTTTCATCCCCGGCTCGACCACGAAGATATCGCCGGCGCGCAGGTGGATCGGGTCCATGCCGTCCGGGGTGATCACGCAGTAGCCTTCCTGGAAATGGCAGTACTCCCATTTCACATAGTCCACGCGCCATTTGCCGGGCGTGCAGATCCAGGTACCCATGATCTTGCTGCCGTCTTCGCTGGTGTAGGCGTTGAGGTTGACGGTGTGCGGGTCGCCTTCGAGCTTTTCCCATTTGCAGGCATCGAGAATCGGCAGCGGGTGGGTGTCGCGCAGAACGGTGATGGGGGCAGTCGCGGTCATGAGGACTCCGGGGCGTTGGCTGAGAACTGAAGTCGCACCCTATAGCGCCCGGCACCCGGCCAGTTGTCTGTACTCGACATCGGGGTGCCCAGAAACGCAGTACCCGCCCGTGAAGTGTTGCCGCGGTTTGCATTGAAATTTCCGAGCGCGAATCAGTGATTTCCTGGCAGTTCATGCGAAAGATTTCGCGGTCGCCGGAGCATTTCGCAAGAATCTTCACGGGCATCGCTCGTATGATTCAGGTCGAAATGGCCGAGAGCAGCGCTATGAGCACAACCCCAAGCTGGTGGGACATCAGCCCGCCCCTGAGTACCGCGACCCCGACCTGGCCCGGCGATACGCCGTTCCAGGAAGAGCGGGTCTGGCAATACGGGCCCGAATGCCCGGTGAACGTCGGGCGCATCACCCTGTCACCGCACACCGGTGCCCATGTCGATGCGCCGCTGCACTACAGCGCCGATGGCGCGCCGATCGGCGAAGTGCCGCTGGATGTCTACCTCGGCCCGTGCCGGGTCGTGCATTGCCTGGGTTGCGGGCCGCTGGTATTGCCCCGGCACTTGGAGGGGCACCTGGACAACCTGCCCGAGCGGGTGCTGTTGCGTACCTATCGACAGGCGCCGTTGAGCACCTGGGACCCGGATTTCAGCGCCGTGGCCAAGGAGACCGTCGAACTGCTGGCCAGCCACGGCGTGCGCCTGATCGGCATCGACACCCCGTCCCTCGACCCGCAGCAATCGAAAACCATGGAGGCCCATAACGCCGTGGCCCGCCATGGCCTGGCGATTCTCGAAGGCATCGTGCTCGACGAGGTGGCCGAAGGCGACTACGAACTGATCGCGCTGCCTCTGCGTTTCGCTCATCTGGATGCGAGCCCGGTGCGCGCCATCCTGCGGCCTTTGCCGCGATAATTCCTACAATAGTATTTACAACAACGAAGCTTCGACCCCGCGCGCCCTCGATCAAGGCCGGCGCCGGGTGATCGACCGGCCGCGACCTGACATGAGGAGCCCACGCGATGAGTCAATGTCCCTATTCGAACAACCCGCCGCCCGACAACTGGCATAACGCCGAGCTGAATTTTTCCGACTCCATGAGCTACGGCGACTACCTGGACCTGGGGCGCATCCTCAATGCCCAGCACCCCTTGTCGCCGGACCACAACGAAATGCTCTTCATCATCCAGCACCAGACTTCGGAGCTGTGGATGAAACTGATGCTGCACGAGCTCAAGGCGGCTCGCGAGCACGTGCATCAGGGGCAGCTGCCACCGGCGTTCAAGATGCTGGCGCGGGTGTCGCGGATCTTCGACCAGCTGGTGCATGCCTGGGCGGTGCTGGCGACCATGACCCCGTCCGAGTACAAGTCGATCCGCCCGTACTTGGGGCACTCGTCGGGTTTCCAGTCGTTCCAGTACCGCGAGATCGAGTTCATCCTCGGCAACAAGAGCGCGACCCTGCTGCGCCCCCATGCCCATCGTCCGGAACTGCTCAAGGAACTGGAGCTGGCAATCGCCACGCCGTCGCTGTACGACGAAGCCATCGGCCTGATGGCCAAGGCCGGGCTGGCCATCGACCCCGAGCGCCTGGCCCTGAACAGCCAGGCGCCGACCCAGCATGACCCGTCGGTGGAAGCGGCCTGGCGCGAGGTCTACACCGACCCGTCGCGCTACTGGGATCTGTACCAGTTGGCGGAGAAGTTCATCGACCTGGAAGACTCCTTCCGCCAGTGGCGCTTCCGCCATGTGACCACGGTGGAACGCATCATCGGCTTCCAGCCCGGCACCGGCGGCACCGAAGGCGTCGGTTACCTGCGCAAGATGCTCGACACCGTACTGTTCCCCGAGCTGTGGCGCGTACGTTCGACGCTGTAAGCGGCAGGCCAACAAAAAGGCCCGGCATTCATCGAATGCCGGGCCTTTTTGTTTATGCCAATCCCTGTAGCCGCTGCCGCAGGCTGCGATAGGTCCGCAGGACCTCCGGCGTCCTCAAGATCGCTGCGACCGTACCGGTCGATCGCAGCCTGCGGCAGCGGCTACAGGGTCATGTGCCGCCGTTGTCAGGCCACCGCCCGCGTACCAGTCCTGGCCACCCGCAGGCGGTAGAACACCCAGATCAGCGCAACCCACACCGGGATGGCGTAGACCGACACCCGTATGCCGGGAATCATCAGCATCACGCTGACGATCATCAGCATGAAGGCCAGGCACAGGTAGTTGCTGAACGGAAACCAGAAGGTCTTGAACGACGGCACTATGCCTTGCTGGCCCATGGACTTGCGGAACTTCAGGTGGGTCAGGCTGATCAGGGCCCAGTTGATCATCAGCGAGGCAACGACCAGCGCCATCAGCAGTTCCAGGGCTTCTTGCGGCGCCAGGTAGTTGACCACCACGCAAAGCAGGGTGATCAGCGCCGAAACGCCCAGGGCCAGCAGCGGCACGCCCTGTTTGTTCAGCTTCATCATCGCCTTGGGCGCGTCGCCCTGTTCGGCCAGGCCGTAGAGCATGCGGCTGTTGCAGTACACGCCGCTGTTGTACACCGACAGCGCCGCGGTCAGGACCACGAAGTTGAGGATGTGCGCGGCGGTGTCGCTGCCGATCAGGGCAAAGATCTGCACGAACGGGCTGCCGCTGTAGGAGTCGCCGGAAGCGTTGAGGGTCTGCAGCAACTGGTCCCAGGGGTACAGCGACAGCAGCACGGTGAGGGCGCCGACGTAGAAGATCAGCACCCGGTACACCACCTGGTTGATCGCCTTGGGGATCACCTTGCGTGGCTCGCTTGCCTCGGCGGCGGTGATGCCCACCAGTTCCAGGCCGCCGAAGGAAAACATGATGAAGGCCATGGCCATCAGCAGGCCGGTGCCGCCATTGGGGAAGAACCCGCCGTGGCTCCACAGGTTGCTCACCGCCGCCTGCGGGCCGCCGCTGCCGCTGGCCAGCATGTAGCAGCCCAGGGCGATCATGCCGATGATGGCCACCACCTTGATGATGGCGAACCAGAACTCGGCTTCGCCGAAGAACTTCACGTTCATCATGTTGATCAGGTTGACCAGCACGAAGAACACCGCCGCGCTGACCCAGGACGGGATTTCCGGCCACCAGAACTGCACGTACTTGCCCACGGCCGTGAGTTCGGCCATGCCCACCAGCACGTACAGCACCCAATAGTTCCAGCCGGCGAGAAAGCCGAAGTAACCGCCCCAGTATTTGTGCGCGAAGTGGCTGAAGGACCCGGCCACCGGTTCCTCGACGATCATTTCGCCGAGCTGGCGCATGATCAGGAAGGCGATGAATCCGGCTATCGCATAACCGAGGATCATCGAAGGGCCGGCGGACTTGAGCACGCCGGCGGAGCCCAGGAACAGTCCGGTGCCGATCGCCCCGCCCAGGGCAATCAGCTGAATATGGCGGTTCTTCAAGCCACGCTTGAGTTCGCCGGGTTTCAGGATGTCATCCACTAATCACGCTCTCTTCTCATTGTTATCGGATCTGTCCGTATTCGCGGCCAGATCGCGGCTGACGGCGGACGGATCAGATATTACTCTCGGTGAACTTCTCGTAATACAGCTGAACGCTCTCAAGTTGCTGATCTTGCAACCAGTTCTTGATCGACTCGACCATCGGTGGCGGTCCGCAGACGTACATGTCCACCGGAGCATCGCGCAGTACGCTGCAATCGAAATGCTCGGCGATATAACCGCGCTTGCCCGGCCAGTCCGCCGTCGGCTCGCTGATCACCGGAGTGTAGCGAAAGCCCGGCAGTTGGCCGGCATAAGCCTCGATACGCGCGGTTTCGCACAGGTCGGCGACGTTGCGCACCCCGTAGTACAGGTGCACCGGCTGGGTGCAGCCGTCGGCGGCCAGTTGCTCGAGCATGGCCAGCAGCGCCGACAGCCCGGTGCCGCCGGCCACCAGCACCAGCGGCCGGACGATATGGCGCAGGTAGAAGGCGCCCAGCGGTGCCTCCAGCTCGATGCGGTCGCCGACCTGGCAGCGTTCGCGGATGTAATTGCTCATTGCCCCGTCGGGCAGCAGGCGCAG
The DNA here is from genome assembly GCF_059424045.1 of Pseudomonas sp. GW456-L12. Classification (NCBI taxonomy): domain Bacteria; kingdom Pseudomonadati; phylum Pseudomonadota; class Gammaproteobacteria; order Pseudomonadales; family Pseudomonadaceae; genus Pseudomonas; species Pseudomonas sp. GW456-L12. The sequence goes on along the minus strand of NZ_JBWKZA010000036.1, from coordinate 31,305 downwards.
GAGGAATTGCAGTTGCTGGCTGCCCGAGCGGTTGGCGAACGAGTAGGAGCGTTTGCTCGACGTGCCGGGGACCGACAGCCGAGCGTATTGCCCCGGCAGGAAGTCCAGCGCCGCCTGCCCCTCGTCGAGCTGCAGTTGCAGGATCGCCGTGCTGTCGGAGACCTGGCGCACTGCGCTGACTGTGGCGCCGAGCTGTGCGGGCCCCGCGGCGCTGCACAGGCTGGAATCGAAGTCGAAGTAGAAGGTGGCATCGGACTGCACCCGGGTCTGGCAACTGAGCATCTTGCGCTGCTCCAGGTCGGCGCTGGAAAGGGCTTCCTCGTCCACGTAGTCCTGGCTGTAGGTGCCCGATTCGCAGCGGCCCTGGCAGGTGCCGCAGACACCCTCGCGGCAGTCGAGGGGAATCTTGATGCCGTTGCGCAGGGCGGCGTCGAGCAGTATTTCGTTGGCGTTTACAGGGAAGAACAGCGTCTTGCCGTCGGCAAAGCTGAACGCGACCTTGTGGTTCATGCCCGGTCTCCGTCAGAGGTGGTAGAAATCGAGCACCGAGTTGATGGTGTCGTTGAGCAGCAGCACATGCTTGCGAGTGATCAGCCAGCTGTCGCCGTGGGCCTTGAGGCTGTAGGTGGCATGGCCGAAGAACTGCTCGGCGGTGGCCAGGCGATAGAACAGCGTGTGCCAGTTCAGCCGCACTTGCAGGCTGCCGTCGGCCAGCTCGGCGATTCGCACGTTGCTGATGTTGTGCAGGGTGCGCGGCATCGGAATGGTTGAGGCGGCCTTGCCGGTGCGGATACGGAACACCCGATCTTCCAGGCCCGAGCGGTTGGCGTAGTAGATCAGCGACATGCCCCGTTTGGGGTCGGTGGTATAGACATGCTCGGAGTCCCACTGCGGCAGGTGGAACTCGCTCTGCGGGTCGAAGAGTTCGAGGTAGGCATCCCAGTCCTGGGCGTCGCACAGCTCGGACTTGCGGTAGAAAAACTGCTCGATACGGTATTGCAGTTGCGCACTCATGTTCACACCTCACGCAGTTTCAGGGATTGCCGGGCCAGCCCGTCGAGGAGGAATCTCTGCCAGTTGCGGTGCTGGTTGACGTACAGCCCTTCGTGGGTGAACTCAGTACCGGTCATGGCCGGCTGGATGCCGATGGCCTCGCTGTTGCGGGTCGGCCCGGTTTCCCAGCGGTGGCTGCCGCGGGAGATATCGCTCCAGCGTTCCAGGCGGCCCTGGAAACCGCGCTGGGCTTCGCGGAATTCCACCAGGTCGTCGGGGGTGCCCATGCCCGAGACGTTGAAGAAGTCCTCGAACTGGCGGATGCGGTTTTCCCGGTCGGCGTCGGACTCGCCTTTGACCCCGATGCACTGGCTGATGATCTCGGTCTTGTTCCAGGCCAGCGGGCGGATGATCCGCAGCTGCGAGCTGATCTGGTCGAGGAAGAACAGGCTCGGGTAGACGTTGAGGTTGCGCAGGCGGTGCATCATCCATTCGGCCTTTTCCTGGCCGTACTCCTCCACCAGCCGCGGCATGATGGTGGTGTAGCCGGAGCGCACCGCAGGGTTGGGCATGTCGCTGAACAGCACGCTGTGGCCGTTGTTGAAGGCGAACCAGCCGTCGTCGGTGTTGGCGTCGCCGGCGCCGAGCTTGCTGTAGTCGAGGGTGGCGCTGGCGCCGCCGTTCTCGCTGTTGACCTGCTGGCGGTGCTGCACCGTGGCCACGTAGTTGTAGTGCACGGTGCTCACGTGATAACCGTCGAGGCCGTTCTCGTTCTGCAGTTTCCAGTTGCCGTCGTAGGTGTAGGCGGACTTGCCGGGCAGGACTTCCAGTTCACCGGTGGGCGACTGGGCGACCATCATGTCGAAGAACACCTTGGCGTCGCCGAGGAAGTCCTCCAGGGAGTTGTCGGCGTGGACGTCGAGGCTGATGAAGACGAAGCCCTTGTAGCTGTCGATGCGGGCCTTCTTCAGGCCGCGGGTGGCCTTGTCGAAGCCTTCGGGGTATTCCCCCGGCGCCTTGACCTTCACCAGGCGCCCGTCGCTCTTGTAGCACCAGGCATGGAACGGGCAGGTGAAGGTGGACTGGTTGCCCTTGCCGACCCGGGTCAGGGTGGTGCCGCGGTGCTGGCAGGCGTTGATCAGCGCGTTGAGCCGGCCTTCGCCGTCGCGTGTGATGATCATCGGCTGGCGCCCGGCGCGCATGGTGACGAAGTCGTGGTTGTTGGCCAGCTCGCTTTCGTGGCAGGCGTAGATCCAGTTCTTCTCGAAGATCAGTTCCATCTCCAGGTCGAACAGCTCGGGTTCGGTGAACATGTCCCGGGCGATGCGGAACACGCCGTCGTCCGGACGAAAATCCAGGCAGCCGTCGATGAAGCTTTTCCATTGTTCTGTGTTTCTTGCACCACTCATGAGTGAGTACCTTTCTTGTTCAGGCCAATCGGTGCATGCATTAGAGAGAGTGCGGGGCAGGGGTGGCTATCCGCTTAGTCGGCCAAGGCCATCCACAAAATTGAACGGTCCTGCGGGCTTCTGTAGGAGCGAAGCTTGCTCGCGATAAACGATCATGCGGTGCATCTGCCAAAACGCGCCGTACCCATCGCGGGCAAGCCTCGCTCCTACGGGCGCGTGGGGTAACACCTGGGGGCTGAATACCCATGGCCTGCGTCCCAGGCGATCAACGGCTGCACCGCGATGTCGCGATGAGCTACTGTTTGGCGCAGTCTTGCGTGGGTTTTGCGCACCGGGTGGACGGGTTCTATCCACTTAGTCGGCGATTGCTATCCAGTCGGTTGGCAGTGCCGGGCGGTGGCGCAAAACTTGCTGTCGGCTGTTGCAAGCAAGCCAGTACTTCAAGCCAGACGCGCCGTCAGAGCGCGCAAAAAAATATTGCCGTGGGTGCGCCGTGATGAATAGCAAGGCTGATTCGCAGTTTCGCGATATTCGTATCGATCGCTACGACCTCGAGGGGGCGAGAAGCTGGATGTCTGGCATTTGCGGGCCGCATCGGCTCGAGACCGCGACCCCCGAGCGCATCCGCTTTCACCACAGCGCCAACGTGTTCAAGTCGCGGGCCACGACCCTGGGCACCATCGAGTACGGCACCGACGTCACCATCGATATCGAAGACGCCGAGCGCTTCAGCAGCTACAGCCTGAGCCTGCCGCTGAGCGGCGATCAGGAACTGAGCAAGGACGGCCGGCTGCTGCGCTCCAACCGCGACCAGGGGGTGATCATCGCGCCCAATGAAAGCCAGATGCTGGCGATCTCCGGCGACTGCCGCAAAGTCCAGGTGGTGATTACCCGGGCGGCCATGAGCGAGGCCCTCGAAGCCTTGCTGCAACGCCCGCCGCAAGCGCCGCTGCGCTTCGAGGCGGTGATGGATGCGGTGGAGGGGGCGTCGGCGTCCTGGTGGCGCATGGCGCGGTATTTCATCGCCGAGCTGGAGCGCAGCAGCGAGCTGTACGAACAGCTGGCCTTCACCCGGGACCTGGAAAACTCCTTGATCAAGGGCCTGATCCTGGCCCAGCCGAATAACTACTCGGCGGAGCTGCGCGAGGTGCTGGAGGTCAAGTTGCCCCACTACCTGGTCCGCGCCCGCCAGTACATTCACGCCAACGCCCGCGAACCGCTGGGCCTGGAAGACCTGGAAGCCGCCGCCGGGGTTTCGCGCTTCAAGCTGTTCGAGGCCTTCAAGAAGTATTTCGCCCTGTCGCCGATGGTCTACCTGAAGAAGTACCGGCTCAACGCGGTGCGCCAGGAGATCCTCGAACACGGCTCGGCGCGGACCATTTCCGAGATCGCCCTGGGCTGGGGCTTCAGCCATCTGGGGCGGTTCTCCGCCGAATACCGCAAGCTGTTCGGCGAGTCGCCCAGCGTCACCCTGCAGCGCCACGATGCGCGGCGCCTGGGTGGTTTCTAGCAGTTACTTGCGCAACACCAGGTCCAGCAGGCCGTCCTGTTCCTTGATTTTCTGCAGGACGATTTCCGAGCGGATGTCGGTGACCCCGGACGTGCGGTTCAGGTGATTGACGATGAAATCCGAGAAGTGCTTGAGGTTGCGCGCCTGGACCCGCAGCACATAGTTGCTGGCGCCGGTGACCACATAGGCGGTCACCACTTCCGGCCACTGCTGGACCTTCTTGATAAAGGTCTCGTGCCAGTCCGCCACGTCCTGGCGCAGCGACACATGAACGATGGCCTCCAACTCGATCCCCAAACGCTCGGCATTCAGTACCGCGCGGTAGCCGCTGATGATGCCTTCGCCCTCCAGCAGGCGCAGGCGACGCAGGCAGGCCGAGGGCGAGAGGGCGACTTTCTCCGCCAGCTCCTGGTTGCTGATACGGCCGTCCTGTTGCAGGAAGTGCAGGATTCGCAGGTCTGTCGAGTCGAGAATCATGGTTGGCATTTATCCGCGTTTTTTTAAGTTGTAGTCGAATAATCTTCGAGACTGTGCCGCTCTCATAGCGCATTTTGCACGAAAATTCTCCAGGGCTTCGTTCATTATTTCTTCACCGCGCAGCCGCCGATGCCGCCCCTGGCATGGCGTGTGCCGCCGCATGCCTTAGTGAAAAACAGGACTTCCCATGACAACAAGAAACCACTGCCTGGCCCTCGACGCACAGGACCCGCTGGCACCGCTGCGCAACCAGTTCGCGCTGCCCGACGGGGTGATCTATCTCGACGGCAACTCCCTCGGCGCCCGCCCGGTCGCGGCCCTGCAACGGGCGCAACAGGTGATTGCCGAGGAATGGGGCAATGGCCTGATCCGCAGCTGGAACACTGCCGGCTGGCGCGACCTGTCGCAGCGCCTGGGCGACCGCCTGGCCAAACTGATCGGCGCCGATGCCAACGAAGTGGTGATCACCGACACCACCTCGATCAACCTGTTCAAGGTGCTCAGCGCCGCCTTGCGGGTGCAGGCGCTCAAGGCGCCGCAGCGGCGGGTGATCGTCAGCGAGAGCAGCAACTTTCCCAGCGACCTGTACATCGCCGAAGGCCTGACCGAGATGCTGCAGCAGGGCTATTCCCTGCGCCTGGTGGACAGCCCCGAGGCGCTGCCCCAGGCCATTGGCGAAGACACCGCGGTGGTCATGCTGACCCACGTCAACTACAAGACCGGCTACATGCACGACATGCAGGCGGTGACCGCGCTGACCCACGAATGCGGCGCGTTGAGCCTATGGGACCTGGCCCACTCCGCCGGCGCGGTGCCGGTGGACCTGAAGCAGGCCGGCGCCGACTACGCCATCGGCTGCACCTACAAATACCTCAACGGCGGCCCGGGCTCGCAAGCCTTCGCCTGGGTCTCGCCGGCCGTCTGCGACCTGGTCAGGCAGCCGTTGGCCGGCTGGTTCGGCCATGCGCGGCAGTTCGACATGGAAGTGCAATACCAGCCGAGCAGCGGCATCGCCCGCTACCTGTGCGGCACCCAGCCGATCACGTCGCTGGCCATGGTCGAGTGCGGCCTGGAGATCTTCGAGCAGACCGACATGGCCAGCCTGCGGCGCAAGTCTTTGGCCTTGACCGACCTGTTCATCGAACTGGTGGAACAGCGCTGCGCGGCCCATGGCCTGAAGCTGGTCACCCCGCGCGAACACGACAAGCGCGGCAGCCATGTCAGCTTCGAACACCCCGAAGGTTATGCGGTGATCCAGGCCCTGATCGCCCGGGGCGTGATCGGCGACTACCGCGAACCGCGGATCATGCGCTTCGGCTTCACGCCGCTGTACACCCGCTTCAGCGAAGTCTGGGACGCGGTGCAGATCCTCGGTGAAATCCTCGACCAGAAAACCTGGTCCCAAGCGCAGTTCCAGGTGCGCCACAGCGTCACCTGATACCCCTGGCCTCGTTGTCCTGCCGTGGCGATTTTTTCGGCGGCGGGGCTTCGGTCGCCTCCAATAAAGCGTTCTGAGAAAACATAATAATAAGGAACATGCAGAATGAAACCGCCTCTCTGGTCAGCCTTGCCGCTTGCCATCAGTACTTGTCTCGGCCAACTGGCGTACGCCGCCTCCGACCATGGATTCGTCGAAGACAGCAGCCTGACCCTGACTAACCGCAACTTCTATTTCTATCGCAACAACCTCAACAACCCCGGCGCCCAGAACTATCGGAACGAGTGGGCTCATGGGGTCCTGCTGGATTACCGATCCGGCTATACCCAGGGAACCGTGGGCTTCGGCATCGACGCCTTCGCGCAGGTGGGGATTAAACTCGACAGCGGCAAGGGGCGTAGCGGTACGGGTTTGTTGCCACTCGACTCCGACGGTCGCGCCGAGGATGAATACTCCGAAGCGGGCGGTGCGCTCAAGATGCGGATCTCGAAAACCGAACTCAAATACGGCAACCTGACACCGCTCAACCCGGTGTTCGGCACGGGCAACGCGCGACTGTTCACTCAACAGGCTAACGGCTTTCAGCTGACCAGCAGCGAGTTGAACGGCCTGCTGCTCGACGCCGGGCACTTCACTTCAGGCAACGACAGTGCATCGACCAATGACGACGGCGCCCTCAAAGCCTTGTATGCCGGCGTGGAAACCCGCAGCGTCGATTACCTGGGTGGCGTCTATAGCCTGAACGACCAGTTAAGCGTCAGCCTGTACGGCTCGCAGTTCACCGATATCTGGCGGCAGTACTATGCCAATGCCAGCTACACCTACCCAGTCAGCGCAAGCCAGTCGCTGAACCTTGACTTCAATATCTACCGCACCAACGACACCGGCCAGAGCCTGGCCGGGAAGATCGACAATACCACCTGGTCGCTGGCCGGTTCCTACAAGGTCGGCGCACATCGCTTGACCCTGGCCTATCAACGCGTCGATGGCGATGAACCGTTCGATTATCTGGGTTTCGATCAGCAGCCGGGCACCTCGATTTTTCTCGCCAACTCAATACAGATCGTTGATTTCAACGCACCCAACGAACGTTCCTGGCAACTGCGATATGACTTGGACATGGCGCCTTTCGGTGTGCCGGGGCTGAGTTTCATGTCGCGGTATGTCAGCGGCGATCATATCGACGACAGCCACTATGACGGTGGCGTCAATGGCGCCTATGGCCGTTACGGTAGCGACGGAAAACGCTGGGAACGGGACATTGAAGCGCGCTACATCGTGCAGTCCGGCAAGGCCAAGGACCTGTCGCTGCGAGTGCGCCAGGGCTCGCTGCGTTCAACCAGCCAGGTGGCTCGAGCGGATACCACCGACAACAATGAAGTTCGACTCATTATCGAATATCCGCTGAGTATTTTCTGATCCATTCGCTGCCGCATATGACGGCCCCAGGCATCACCCCAACGATGTGCTCTCTTCAAGAAAGACAATATTCAGAGGACAGAAACATGAACGATAACACCGGCTTTGAAGCCATATCCAAGCGTGAGCATGGCCTCAGGCGCCAGCTCACGGCCGGGCAGATGAGCATGATCGCCATCGGCGGGGCGATCGGCACTGGGCTGTTCATGGGCAGTGCCTACGCCATCGGTTACGCCGGGCCCAGCGTGCTGCTCAGCTACGCCATCGGCGCGCTGATCACCCTGCTGCTGATGGGCTGCCTGGCGGAAATGACCGTGGCCCATTCCACCTCCGGCTCCTTCGGCGCCTACGCCGAGTTCTACATCAGCCCGCTGGCCGGGTTCCTGGTGCGCTATGCCTATTGGGCGGCCATCGTGCTGGCGGTCGGCGCCGAGGTCACGGCCATCGCCATGTACATGAAGTACTGGTTCGCCCACGTGCCGGAATGGGTGTGGATCGTCTCGTTCTCCAGCGTGCTGATCCTGCTCAACGCCATCAGCGTGAAAACCTTCGGCAACTTCGAGTACTGGTTCTCCACCATCAAGATCGCCGCCATCGTCGGCTTCATCATCCTCGCGGTGTACGTGGTGTTCGGCTCCGGCAATGCCGACTACGGCCTGCACAATTACACCGCCCACGGCGGCTTTTTTCCCCACGGTGTGCAGGGCATGTGGATCGCGGTGATCGTCTCGATCTTCAGCTACCTGAGCGTGGAGATGATCGCGGTGGCCGCCGGCGAAGCCGAGGATCCGCAGCGGGCGGTGAAAAAGGCCTTTCGCGCGACCATGGTGCGGCTGGTGGTGTTCTACCTGCTGACCCTGGCGCTGATGCTGGCCATCGTGCCCTGGGTCCAGGCCGGCAAGGCGCAGAGCCCGTTCGTCACGGTGATGCAGACCATCGGCATTCCCGGCGCCACCGGGGTGATGAACTTCGTGATCCTGATCGCCGCGCTGTCGGCGATGAACAGCCAGCTCTACATCACCACACGCATGATGTTCAGCCTGTCCCGCGGCGGTTATGCGCCCAAGTCCATGGGCGCCCTGAGCAAGAGCGGCATCCCGTTGAACGCCTTGCTGCTGTCCAGCTCGGGCATCGGCCTGGCGACCCTGATCAACGTGCTGTACCCGGAAAGCTCGTTCACCCTGATGATGGCGATCTCGATGTTCGGCGCGATCTTCACCTGGTTCATGATCTTCCTCACGCACTACTGCTTCCGCCGTTACCACCAGCGCCATGGCGAGCAACAGCTGTCGTTCCGCATGCGCCTGTTCCCCTGGAGCACGTTGCTGGGCCTGGTGCTGATGGGCGCGGTGATGATCACCACCTACTTCACCGAGGCCTTCAAGATGACCCTGGTGTTCGGCGTGCCGTTCCTGCTGATCCTGACGGCGGTCTACTTCGCCTGCTTCAGAAAAAACCGGGCCGCCGCCGAGCTGAACCCATCCAAGGTCTGACCCCAAACCTGTAGGAGCGAAGCTTGCTCGCGATCCGCGCAGCGGCCATTTACCGCAGCGTTGCGACGAACGCTATTCGCGAGCAATCGAGCGTCGACCGGCTGCTCCTACAGGTGGCCCAGCGCTTCCAGGAGGGCCTTGGCGTAGGGCGGCAGGGCGTTGAAGTCGCGGGCGCAGAGCAGCAACTTGCGTTGCGCCCAGGCCTCCACCAGCGGCAGCACGTTGAGCGACGCATCCGGCCCCCGGCGTTCGATGGCGGCGCGGGGCACCACGGCCAATCCGGCGCCCCGGGCGACCATGCGCATGACTCCGTCGAAGCCGTCGGCGCGGATGCGGATCGCCATCCGCAGCCCCAGGTGCAGGGCCTGTTCTTCCAGGTATACGGCCAGGGCGCTGTGGGCGGCGAGGCCGACATAGTCGTGGTGCAGGCTGTCGCTGAAACTCACCGCCCGGCCGTCCGCCAGCGGGTGGTGGGCGGGCAGGACCAGCACCAGCGGGTCGTCGCGAAACGCCAGGGTCTGCAGGTCCTGGGTATCCACCGCGTCGGAGACTATCCCCAGGTCCGCCGCGCCTTGGCGCAGGGCGTGGGTGATGCGCAGGCTGGGCAGTTCCTGCAGGTCGATGTCGAGGTTGGGGTGGGCGCAGAGAAAGTCCGCCAGCGGCTCCGGCAGGTATTCGGTGATCGCCGTGGTGTTACACAACAGGCGCACCTGGCCTTTGACGCCCCGGGCATATTCGGCCAGGTCCTGGCGCAGGTGCTCGGCCTGTTGCAGCAGGCCGCGCGCGTGCTGGGCCAGGGCCTTGCCGGCGGGCGTCGGGCTCACGCCTCGGCGGCCGCGCTGCAGGAACTCGGTGCCCAGGGACGCTTCCATGGCGCGGATTCGCGCGCTGGCCGCGGCCAGGGACAAATGGCTGCGGCTGGCGCCGGCGGTGATATTGCCGGCGTCGAGGATGTTCAAGTACAGGCGCAGGTCGGTCAGGTCGAAGTGCATGGGGTGTCCTTGATAACGCCGCTTTGCGGCTATCGCGGGCAAGCCTCGCTCCTACAGATGATGGTCTTCTGTAGGAGCGAGGCTTGCCCGCGATAGGGCCATCACAGCCACTGAAAATCTACAGCCTCTCGCCAAACAAGAGGCTTCCTCAGTATATGGCAGATTTTCAGCCCACCGCCGCGGGCGCAGGATAGCGTCATGAACACTTCCCTCGCGTTTTACCAGAACCTCGGTTTGCTCCTGTCCCTGCTGGTGATCGGCACCTTTGTCCTGGCCGGCATGATCAAGGGTGTGATCGGCCTCGGCCTGCCGACCATCGCCATGGGCCTGCTCGGCCTGGCTATGGCGCCAACGCAGGCTGCGGCGCTGTTGATCATCCCGGCGACCCTGACCAATGTCTGGCAGCTGGCATTCGGTGGGCATCTGTGGACGTTGCTCAAGCGCTTGTGGCCGCTGCTGCTGGCGATATTCATCGGCACTGGCCTGGGCAGCCTGTGGCTGGGCATCGACGGTGGGCATTGGGTGGTGCGGGCGCTGGGGGCGGCGTTATTGCTCTATGCCCTGAGCGGATTGCTGCTGCCGACCCTGCGGCTGCGGCCGCGAATGGAAGCCTGGCTGGGCCCGGCCTGTGGCCTGGTGACGGGCGTCATCACCTCGGCCACCGGGGTGTTCGTGATTCCGGCGGTGCCTTATCTACAGGCGTTGGGGCTGCACAAGGACGAACTGGTGCAGGCCCTGGGGCTGTCGTTCACCGTCTCGACCCTGGCCCTGGCGGCCGGCCTGTACTGGCGCGGCGCCCTGGGCGGCGGCGAACTCAGCGCCTCGCTGCTGGCCCTGATCCCCGCCCTGCTCGGCATGTGGCTGGGCCAGGCACTGCGCCAGCGCATCAGCGCCGTGCTGTTCAAGCGGGTGTTTTTCAGCGGCCTGGCCCTGCTTGGTGCCCATCTACTAATCAGCGGCTAGCGGACGACGGGCTGAGCATGTCGATGCGGCGGATATCGAAGTCGCGCTCCAGGTAATCCATGCGCTTGTCGAAGAACGCCTTCATGTGCGGCAGGTTGGAGTGCACGTCCAGGTGCGCCTGGGATTCCCAGATCTCATAGAAGATGAACAGGCTCGGGTCCTGCTGGTCGCGCAGCATGTGGTATTCGATGCAGCCGGGTTCGGCGCGGCTTGGCTCGACATAGGCGCGAAACAGCGCCTCGAAGGCCTCGGACATTTCCGGGCGGGTCTTGGCGTGAAGGATAAAACCGTGCTGTTCGGACATGCTGCGTTCCTGGGTAAAGGGAGTTTTAAAAATTCTACGACACGAATCCGCCGTCTATTCGTGCGTATTGGTCAAATGCTTTTTGCCTGGATCGCGCTTATTCATATCGTCTTTCAACGATATTCTCCGCCCCATCGTTTTTTAATCTTCTCGACCCGGCCCTGCAGCGCAGCGCCAAAGGGTTGTTCCTGATGAGGCTGGCTCATGAAAAAAGTACTGTTGCTCAACGGTGGCAAGAAGTTCGCCCACTCCGACGGCCGCTACAACGCGACCCTGCATGAAGCCGCGGTGGCGGTGCTGGACCGTGGCGGCGTGGACGTCAAAGTCACCCACATCGACGAGGGCTACGACATCCAGGAAGAAGTGGCCAAGTTCCTCTGGGCCGACGTGATCGTCTACCAGATGCCGGGCTGGTGGATGGGCGCGCCGTGGATCGTGAAAAAGTACATCGACGAAGTCTTCACCGAGGGCCACGGCAGCCTCTACGCCAGCGATGGTCGCACCCGTTCCGATGCCTCGCAGAAGTACGGCAGCGGCGGCCTGATCCACGACAAGCAGTACATGCTGTCGCTGACCTGGAACGCTCCGCAGCAAGCCTTCGACGACCCGACCGACTTCTTCGAAGCCAAGGGCGTGGACGCGGTGTACTTCCCGTTCCACAAGGCCAACCAGTTCCTCGGCATGCGCGGCCTGCCGACCTTCCTTTGTGTCGACGTGATGAAGCGCCCGAACATCGAGGCCGACGTGCAGCGCTACGAAGAACACCTCAAGGCGGTGTTCAACCTCCCCGCGTAAATCCGGCTACTATCGGTGGCGTGCCACAAGCCTGATACAGGATGTAGCCGCTGCCGCAGGCTGCGATCGCCACCGAAGGGGGCGCAAGGTCGTGAGATCGCTGAAGGCCTTCGGCCTTATCGCAGCCTGCGGCAGCGGCTACAGGCGCCCAACCGAGATAGAGGACTTACGTGAAAGCCAGATCCGACGAACTCCAGATCTTCGTCTGCGTCATCGAGTGCGGTTCGATTTCCGCGGCGGCCGAGCAGGTCGGGCAGACGCCGTCGGCGGTCAGCCGCACCCTGTCGCGCCTGGAAACCAAGCTCGACACCACGCTGATCAACCGCACCACGCGGCGCATGGACCTGACCGAAGAGGGCAAGTATTTCTTCGAGCAGGCCAAGCTGATCCTCGACCAGATGGACGAACTCGAAGAGCGCCTGTCGTCCCGCCAGCAGACGCCGTCCGGGCGCCTGCGCATCAACGCCGCCTCGCCGTTCATGCTGCATGCCATCGTGCCCTACATCGCCGAGTTCCGAAGCCTGTACCCGGACATCCAGCTGGAGCTCAACAGCAACGACCTGATCATCGACCTGCTGGAGCAGAGCACCGATATCGCGATCCGCATCGGCACCCTGGCGGACTCGACCCTGCACGCGCGTTCGCTCGGTTGCAGCCCGCTGCACATCCTCGCCAGCCCCGACTACCTGAAGCGGCACGGCACACCCGCCAGCGTGGCCGAGCTGAGCGACCATACCCTGCTGGGCTTCACCCAGACCGAAACCCTCAACGACTGGCCGCTGCGCCATGTGCACGGTGACCGCTGGCCGATCCAGCCGGGCATCAGCGCCTCCAGCGGCGAGACGGTGCGCCATCTGGCGCTGGCAGGGCAGGGCATCGCCTGCCTGTCGCACTTCATGACCATCGACGACATCCGCGCCGGGCGCCTCACGCCGCTCCTCGCCCAGTTCAACAGCGGCTATCGCCAGCCGATCAACGCCGTGTACTACCGCAACTCGCAGCTGGCCCTGCGCATCCAGTGCTTCCTCGACTTTATCCAGGGCAAGCTGGCCGAGTACGCCAACCCGCAGTTCGAAGGCTGAACCGGGCTCCTGTCGCCGCCTGCCGGTGCGCCATCGCGGTTGCGACCTGACTGATCCATCCACGACAAACGGCTGCCTGCGGGCGGCCGTTTTGCGCTTGCCGTTTGCTCGAATCGCACCAATACGCCTAAGGTTCGTCTGGCCTGATAACAACTAAAAAGGACGGACTCCATGCGTATCCTGCTGTGCAAAACCCTGGCCCTGAGCGTGGCGATCGCTGTCAGCTCGCCGACCTTCGCCGCGTTGCTGGAAGGTGGCGCGGTCGCCGCGCCGAACCAATATGGCGCCGATGTCGCGGCGCAGATTCTGAAGAAAGGCGGCAACGCGGTGGATGCCGCGGTCGCCACCGCCTTCACCCTGGCGGTGACCTACCCCGAGGCCGGCAACATTGGCGGCGGCGGTTTCATGACCCTGTTCATCGACGGCAAACCCTACTTCCTCGACTACCGCGAAACCGCGCCCAAGGCCGCGACCCGCGACATGTACCTGAACGAAAAAGGCGAGGTCATCGAAAACCTCAGCCTGGTCGGCGCGCGCGCCGCCGGGGTGCCGGGCACGGTGATGGGCCTGTGGGAGGCGCACAAGAAGTTCGGCAAGTTGCCCTGGAGCGAGTTGATCACCCCGGCGGTGGGCTATGCGAAAAACGGTTTCAAGGTCGCCGACAAGCAGTACCAGTACCGCGAGGACGCGCTGAAGCTGTTCAAGGACAGCACCAATTTCGGCGACTATTTCGGCAGCATGAAAGTCGGCGAAACCTTCCGTCAGCCGGAGCTGGCCGCGACCCTGGAACGCATCGCCGACCAGGGCGTCAAGGAGTTCTACGAGGGCAAGACCGCCGACCTGCTGGTGGCGCAGATGCAGGCCGACAAAGGCCTGATCACCAAGCAGGACCTGCAGGACTACAAGGTCGCCTGGCGTGAGCCGCTGCAGGTCAACTGGCGTGGCAACACCCTGTACACCGCGCCGCCGCCCAGCTCCGGCGGCGTCGCCCTGGCGCAACTGATGACCATCAAGGAAGAACGCACGGCGGACTTCAAGGGTGTCGAGCTGAACTCGGCCAAGTACATCCACCTGCTGGCGGAAATCGAAAAGCGCGTGTTCGCCGACCGCGCCGACTACCTTGGCGACCCGGCGTTCTCCGAGGTGCCGGTCAAGCAGCTGACCGATCCGGCCTACCTGAAAAAACGCGCCGCCGAGATCAACCCGACGGCCATCTCGCCCACCGAAAAAGTCCGCCCGGGCCTGGAGCGGCACCAGACCACCCACTTCTCCATCGTCGATGCCGACGGCAACGCGGTGAGCAATACCTACACCCTCAACTGGGACTACGGCAGCGGCGTGGTGGTCAAGGGCGCGGGCTTCCTGCTCAACGATGAAATGGACGATTTCAGCGCCAAGCCCGGGGTGGCCAACGCCTTTGGCGTGGTCGGCGGCGACGCCAACGCCATCGCGCCGGGCAAGCGCATGCTGTCGTCCATGAGCCCGAGCCTGGTGACCCGCGACGGCAAGGTCACCCTGGTGCTGGGCACGCCGGGCGGGTCGCGGATCTTCACCTCGATCTTCCAGGTGCTGAACAACCTCTACGACTTCGACCTGCCGCTGGAAAAAGCCGTGGCCGCGCAGCGCGTGCATCACCAGTTGCTGCCCAAGGACACCATCTACTACGACGCCTACGCACCACTCACCGGCAAGGTCGCCGACGAGCTGAAAGCCCTGGGCTACACCCTGGAAGACCAGGGCTGGGAGATGGGCGATATCCAGGCGATCCGGGTCACCGGCAGCCAGCTGGAAACGGCCTCCGACCCGCGCGGACGTGGCGTGGGCAAAGTCGTCAAATAACCTGTCCCTGTAGGAGCGAGCTTGCTCGCGATGGCGTCCTGCCTGACCCACCGCGTGGTCCTGATCGCGAGCAAGCTTCGCTCCTACAGAAAGCCATTCCTCCCCGTGGCCACTGGCTGCGGGGTTCTGCTCCTTGCGCTACAGCGGATGAAAATACCCCTCGCCGATTTTCATTATTCGCGACACGACTTATCTGTCCGCGACAAAGCGTGTCTCTGTGCGAAAGTTACTTTCATGTGGTTTGAAAATCATGTCACGAAATGATTTATGAGTTTCACAAGCATTCGACGTGACCCTTTTTCGAGGAGTACCGCATGACACCTGCATCGGGCTACTGGCTGCTGGGCTATGCCGCCATCGCCATCATCGCGCTGATCGTCCTGATCGCGCGCTACCGGATCAATCCGTTCATTGTCATCACCCTGGTCTCGGTGGGCCTGGCGCTGATGGCCGGGCTGCCGCCGTCCGGCGTGGTCGGGGCCTACGAGGCGGGTGTCGGCAAGACCCTCGGGCACATCGCCCTGGTGGTGGCCCTGGGCACCATGCTCGGCAAGATGATGGCCGAGTCCGGTGGCGCGGAGCAGGTGGCGCGGACCCTGATCGACCGTTTCGGCGAGCGCAACGCGCACTGGGCGATGGTCTGCATCGCCTTCCTGGTGGGCCTGCCGCTGTTCTTCGAGGTCGGTTTCGTGTTGCTGGTGCCGATCGCCTTCACCGTGGCGAAGCGTGTCGGTGTGTCGATCCTGATGGTCGGCCTGCCGATGGTCGCCGGCCTGTCGGTGGTGCATGCCCTGGTGCCGCCGCACCCGGCGGCGATGCTGGCGGTGCAGGCCTACCAGGCGTCGGTGGGGCAGACCTTGCTGTACGCGATCCTGATCGGCATTCCCACGGCGATCATCGCCGGCCCCCTGTACGCCAAGTTCATCGTGCCACGCATCCAGCTGCCGGCGGAAAACCCGCTGGCGCGCCAGTTCCTCGACCGTGAGCCGCGCACCCGCCTGCCCAGTTTCTCGATCACCATGGCCACCATCCTGTTGCCGGTGGTGCTGATGCTGATCGGCGGCTGGGCCAACCTGATTTCCACCCCGGGCAGTGGCCTCAACCAGTTCCTGCTGTTTATCGGCAACTCGGTGATCGCCCTGTTACTGGCCACCCTGCTGAGCTTCTGGACCCTCGGCCTGGCCCAGGGCTTCAACCGCGAATCGATCCTCAGGTTTACCAACGAATGCCTGGCGCCGACCGCCAGCATCACCTTGCTGGTGGGCGCCGGCGGCGGCCTCAACCGGATCCTGGTGGACGCCGGGGTCACCGACCAGATCGTCGGCCTGGCCCATGAATTCCAGCTGTCGCCGCTGCTGATGGGCTGGCTGTTCGCCGCGCTGATGCGCATCGCCACCGGCTCGGCCACCGTGGCCATGACCACCGCTTCGGGCGTGGTAGCGCCGGTGGCCATCGGCCTGGGCTATCCGCACCCGGAACTGCTGGTGCTGGCCACCGGCGCCGGCTCGGTGATCTTCTCCCACGTCAACGACGGCGGCTTTTGGCTGATCAAGGAATACTTCAATATGACCGTGACCCAGACCTTCAAGACCTGGACGGTGCTGGAGACCCTGATCTCGGTGGTCGCCTTCGCCCTGACCGTCGGTCTTGCCCAACTGCTTTGAGCCCAGGTGCCGTCCATGGACATCCTCTACCAGATCCGTTCCCGCCAGGATTCCTTTAGCGCCGGCGAAGGCCGCATCGCGCGCTTGATGCTCGATGACGTCGGTTTCGCCGCCTCGGCCAGCCTCGAAGAACTGGCGCAGCAGGCAGAAGTCAGCGCCGCCACCCTGTCGCGGTTTGCCCGCAGCGTGGGCTGTCGTGACCTGCGCGACCTGCGCCTGCAACTGGCCCAGGCCAGCGGCGTCGGCAGGCGCTTTCTCGACCCGGCGGATGCACCGGAGCAGTCGGGTTTCTACCGGCAGATCGTCGGCGATATCGAGTCGACCCTGCACCAGCACCTGGCGGGGTTCGACGAGTCGCGCTTTCGCGATGCGGTGCGCTTGCTGGGCAAGGCGCAGATGATTCACGCCTTCGGCATGGGCGGCTGTTCTACCTTGTGCAGCGACGAATTGCAGGTGCGCCTGGTGCGCCTCGGCTACCCCATCGCCGCCTGCCACGACCCGGTGATGATGCGGGTGACCGCCGCGGCCCTGGGCCCGCAACACGCGCTGATCGCCTGTTCCCTGACCGGCATCACCCCCGAATTGCTGGAGACCGTCGAACTGGCCCGCAGCTACGGCGCCAGCGTGCTCGCCATCACCCTGGCCGACTCGCCGCTGGCGGAACTGGCGGACGTGCTGCTGCCGCTGCAGAACGCCGAAACCTCCTTTATCTACAAACCCACGGCCGCGCGCTACGGCATGCTGCTGGCCATCGATGTGCTGGCCACCGAGCTGGCGCTGGCCCTGCCCGAAGACAACCAGGAACGCCTGCGCCGGATCAAACTGGCCCTGGACGATTACCGCGGCGGCGACGATTGCCTGCCGCTGGGAGACTGAGATGCGCTACGACACCCTGATCCGCAACGCCCTGGTGATCGACGGCAGCGACCGCCCGGCTTACCCCGCCGATGTCGCCCTGCTCGAGGGTCGCATCGCCCGCATCGGCGACCTGCAAGGCGCCCGCGCCAGCGAAGAAATCGACGCCGCCGGGCGGGTACTGGCCCCTGGTTTTATCGACGTGCACACCCACGACGACACCGTGGTGATCCGCCAGCCGCAGATGCTGCCCAAGCTCAGCCAGGGCGTGACCACGGTGATCGTCGGCAACTGCGGCATCAGCGCCTCGCCGGTGAGTCTGCGCGGCGAGCCGCCGGACCCGATGAACTTGCTGGGCTCCCAGGCGGCCTTCGTCTACCCGCGTTTTCGCGACTACCGCGCGGCGGTGGACGCCTCGCAGCCGGCGGTCAATGTGGCGGCGTTGATCGGCCACACGGCGCTGCGCAGCAACCACCTGGACGACCTGTATCGCACCGCCACGGCCGAGGAAATCGCCGCCATGCGCGAACAGTTGCGGGCCAGCCTGGAAGACGGCGCCCTCGGCTTATCCACAGGCCTGGCCTACGCCAGCGCCTTCTCGGCCGAGACCGACGAGGTGCTGCAACTGGCCGCGGAACTGAGCGCCTTCGGCGCGGTGTACACCACCCACCTGCGCAGCGAATTCGAGCCGGTGCTGGAGGCCATGGACGAGGCGTTCCTGATCGGCCGCCAGGCCAAGGCGCCGGTGATCATTTCCCATCTCAAATGCGCGGGGGCGGGCAACTGGGGGCGCAGTCCGCAATTGCTGGCGTCCCTGGAGCAGGCGGCGAAAGACCATCCGGTGGGCTGCGACTGTTACCCCTACGCGGCCAGTTCCTCGACCCTCGACCTCAAGCAGGTCACCGATGCCTTTCGCATCACCATCACCTGGTCCACCCCGCACCCGGAACTGGGCGGCCGCGACCTGATGGACATCGCCGCCGAGTGGGGCACGACTCTGCTGGAGGCCGCGCGGCGCCTGCAACCGGCCGGCGCGGTGTACTACGGCATGGACGAAGCCGATGTGCGGCGCATTCTTGCCCACCCGCTGTCGATGATCGGTTCCGACGGCCTGCCGGAAGACCCGTTCCCCCATCCACGGCTGTGGGGCGCCTTCCCACGGGTGCTCGGGCACTTCAGCCGCGACCTCGGCCTGTTCCCGCTGCACACCGCGGTGCACAAGATGACCGGGCTGTCGGCGGCGCGCTTCGGCCTCAAGCAGCGTGGCGAAATCCGCGAAGGGTACTGGGCCGACCTGGTGCTGTTCGACCCGGCGCGGGTCCGCGATGTGGCCGACTTCAAAAGCCCGCAACAGGCGGCCGAGGGGATCGACGGGGTGTGGGTCAACGGCGTGTGCAGCTATGCCGAAGGCCAGGCCAATGGCCGCCGGCAAGGGCGCTTCCTGGCGCGGCAAGGGGATTTGCGCGAAGGGTTCAACGGCTGAAGGCGTGCGGCGTCGAATAGGTGAACGCCGTCACAATGATGGCCTGATGATATTAAAGAAAGCCTTGGCCTAGCCGAAGTGCTGACATCCACCTGCTATACCGTGGACATCTTTCATCAGGGAGTCGCGCAATGAGCTTTGGCAGAACCACCCCCATCCTGCGGATCTTCGACGAGGCCAAGGCGCGGGAGTTTTATATCGACTTCCTCGGCTTCACGCTCGACTGGCAGCATCGCTTCGAAGACAACTTCCCGCTGTACATGCAGGTGTCGCGTGGGGAGTGTGTGCTGCACCTGTCGGAGCACCATGGCGACAGCACGCCGGGCTCCGCGTTGCGCATCGAGACCGACGAGCTGGAAGCCTTCCAGCAGCAGTTGCTGGCCAAGGATTACCGCTTCGCCCACCCGCAGATCCAGGCCATGCCCTGGGGTAGCCAGGACCTGACGGTGCTCGATCCGTTCGGCAATCGGCTGGTGTTTACCAACGCCATCAGCGTCTGAGCCCGATCGGTGCATCTGATGCACCACGTCCCTGTGTAGGAGCGAGCTTGCTCGCGATGGCGTCCTGCCTGATGCACCACGCCGCCTGGATCGCCAGCAAGCTGGCTCCTACAGGGATGGCGTGGCTAGCGGGTCCGTTGGGTCTGCCGGAATTCTCCCGGGGTCATGCCGGTGCGGCTTTTGAAGGTGCGGTGAAAGGAGCGCTGTTCGGTAAAGCCCAGGTACTGGGAAATATCGTGAATCGCCAGATCGCTGTGCAGCAGGTAATGCTCGGCGAGCTCCTGGCGCAGGTCATCGAGAATCTGCTGGTAGCCGGTGCCGGCCTGTTGCAGCTGGCGCTGCAGGGTGCGCACGGAGGTGGCCAGTTGTTTCGCCACCTGCTCCTTGCGCGGCAGGCCTTCCTTGAGCAGCTGGCGCAGGACGTTTTTCACCTGCTGCGGCAGCGGCGCATCGCTTAGCGAGGCCATCAGGCCCAGGGCATGTTCCTCCAGGGTACGCAGCAACTGGGCGTCGGCCTGGCGCAGGGGCAACTGCATGTATTGCGCAGGCGCGATCAGCGCCGAATAGGCTTGGTCGAACAGCACCGGGCTGCCAAAAAATGCCTCGTACTGGGCCAGCTCGGCCCCCGCCGGCAGCGAATGCTCGAACCACACGGCGATGGGGCTCAACCGGGTATCGGCGATCCACTGTGCGTACAGCAGCCACGACGCCAGCACGTTCTCCACCATGTGCCGGCGCGAGGTGGGGCGCTGGTGGCGGCAGCTCCAGGTCAAGTGGATTTGCCCGTCGACCTGCTCGGCACGGCTGACGCCCATGTCGCCCACCAGCTTCTCGAACGGCATGATCCGGTTCATCGCGTCGCCCAGGGTCGCGCAGTTCATGGTGATGTAGCCCAGCACGTTCCACGAGTTGGGCAGTACGAACCGCGCCGAGTTGAGCCCGAACAACGGGTCTGCCGAATGCTCGCAGAAATAGTCCAGCAAACGCTCATGGGCCTCGCCGGGCAGGCGCAGGCTGTTGTCGCTCAATTGCCCGGCCTGCAAGCCCGCGGCCGCCAGCGCAGGTTCAATGGCGATACCCAGCTGCTCGGCATAACGCAGGTACTTGAGCAGCGGTGGGACCGAGGTGTAGCCGAGGCTGTGCATGGTGGGTTTCCTGGCGCCGGGACGTGGATGGACGAGCGCGGGAACCGAGTGGGAGGCTGTTCCAGCAGGCGTCGGCGCCCTGAAAGGTAATTTGAAAGCGGGACTAAAGTAAATGCTTCGGGCCCCTTGTCCCCGGCTGACCCAATTGGCTACTCGAACTGGCCTGATGCGACCGTGACACCCGTGCGCCGCGAACTAGTATGGGGGCCTTGCAAACCAACACTTACAAGCACGACACAAGGGGCACAGGCATGCGACGCTGGAACGGCTGGGGCGAACAGAGCACGGTGGTCGAATTGCCCGCCCAGGGCGCGGGGTTTCTTGCGCAGCGTATCGGCGCGGGGAGCCGGCTGGCGGATGCTTCGCTGGAAACCGCGTTGGCCCGGGTGCCGCCGTCGCGCCTGATGCCCCATGCGCTGTACAGCATCGAGGCCCATGACCGGCTGCTGCATGCCCGCGGCCAGAGCCTGCCGGACTGGCTGGCCCTGCGCGAAGGCACGCTGGAGCGCTACCCGGACGGCGTGGCCTTTCCCGATAGCGCCGAGCAGGTTCGCCAGTTGCTGGCCCTGGCCGAACAGCAGGACCTGTGCCTGATCCCCTACGGCGGCGGCACCTCGGTGGCCGGCCACATCAACCCACCCGTTTCGACGCGGCCGGTACTGACCGTGTCCATGGCGCGGATGAATCGCCTGCTGGAGCTGGACGAAAGCAGCCTGATCGCCACCTTCGGCCCCGGCGCCAGCGGCCCGCAGGTGGAAAGCCAGTTGCGCGCCCGCGGCTATACCCTGGGGCACTTCCCGCAGTCCTGGGAGCTGTCGACCCTGGGCGGCTGGGTCGCCAGCCGCTCCAGCGGCCAGCAGTCCCTGCGCTACGGGCGCATCGAGCAGTTGTTCGCCGGCGGCACCCTGGAAACCTTCGCCGGCCCCTTGCAGATTCCCGCATTCCCGGCGTCGGCCGCGGGGCCGGACCTGCGCGAGGTGGTGCTGGGCTGCGAGGGCCGCTTCGGGATCATTTCCACGGTCAAGGTGCGGGTCAGCGCGCTGGTCGACGACGAGCGCTTCTATGGCGTGTTCCTGCCGGACTGGCCCAAGGCGCTGCAGGCCATCCGTCAACTGGCCCAGGCCCGGGTGCCGCTGTCCATGCTGCGGCTGTCGAACGCGGTGGAAACCGAGACCCAGCTGGCCCTGGCCGGCCATCCGCGGCAGATCGCCTGGCTGGAGAAATACCTGAAGCTGCGCGGGGCGGGGCAGGGCAAGTGCCTGCTGACCTTCGGCGTGACCGGCAACCGCCAGCAGAACGCCCTGTCCCTGCGCCAGGCCAGGCAGCACCTGAAGGCCTTCGGCGGGGTGTTCACCGGCACCTTGCTGGGCAACAAGTGGGCGCATAACCGCTTTCGTTTTCCCTACCTGCGCGAGAGCCTCTGGCATGCCGGCTATGTGGTCGACACCCTGGAGACCGCCACCGACTGGAGCAATGTCGACAACCTGTTGCAGCGCATCGAGGCCAGCCTGCGCGATTGCCTGGCGGCCGAAGGCGAACAGGTCCATGTCTTCACCCACCTGTCGCATGTCTATGGCGAAGGCTCGAGCATCTACACCAGCTATGTGTTCCGCCCGGCCGTGGACTACCCGGCCACCCTGGCCCGCTGGAAGGCGCTCAAGCATGCGGCCAGCCAGACCATCGTCGAGCACGGCGGCACCATCAGCCACCAGCACGGCGTGGGCAAGGACCACGCGCCCTACCTGGTGCACGAAAAAGGCGAACTGGCGATCGCTGCCCTGCGCAGCCTCAGCCGGCACTTCGACCCTGCCGGGCGTCTCAACCCCGGCACCCTGCTGGAGGAGTAAGGCCCATGAGCACGGACTGGAATGCTCAATGGCGCCAGGCACAGCTGCCGACCCTGGCGGGCCAGAGCTGGGACCTGATCGTGATCGGCGGCGGCATCAGCGGGGCCGGGATCCTGCGTGAGGCGGCGCGGCGCGGCTGGCGCTGCCTGCTGCTGGAACAGCGCGACTTTGCCTGGGGCACTTCCAGCCGCTCCTCGAAAATGGTCCATGGCGGCCTGCGCTACATCGCCAAGGGCCAATGGCGCCTGACCCGCGATTCGGTGCGCGAACGCCAGCGCCTGCTCGACGAAGCGCCCGGGCTGGTGGAACCCATGAGCTTTCTGATGCCGCACTATCGCGGTGTGTTTCCCGGGCCGCGGGTGTTCGGTGGCCTGCTGGCGGTGTACGACGCCCTGGCCGGGCGGCGCAACCATCGTTTCCACGACGTCGAGCAGATGCGTTACCTGGCGCCCGGCATCAAGGCCGAAGGCTTGCTGGGCGGCTCGTGTTTTCTCGATGCCCTGACCGACGATGCCCGGCTGGTGATGCGGGTGCTGGCCGAGGCGCGGGCCGAGGCGCGGGCCGATGGCGCCCAGGCGTTCAATGGCCTGCGCGTGCAGCAGGTGCTGCGCGAGCACGGGCGAGTGTGCGGAGTGTCGGTCGAGGACGTGGAAAGCGGCCAGTCGCTGACCCTGCGTTGTGCGGTGCTGGCGGTGGCGAGCGGGGCCTGGGCCGGGCGTTTCGCGCCGCCTGGCGAGAACCGCCACTTGCGGCCCCTGCGCGGCAGCCACCTGTTGCTGCCCGGCTGGCGCCTGCCGGTGGCCCAGGCATTCAGCTTCCTGCATGACAGCGACCGGCGCCCGGTGTTCGTGTTTCCCTGGGAGGGCGCCACCGTGGTCGGCACCACCGACCTCGATCACCGCGAAGACCTCGACCAGAGCGCGCGCATCAGTGCCGAGGAGCTGGCCTATCTGCTGGCGGCCTGCGAGCAGCAATTTCCCGAGGCGCGCATCGGCGCCGCCGATGTGCTGTCGACCTGGTCCGGGGTGCGCCCGGTGGTGGGCAGCGCCGACGCGGCGGGCAAGCCTTCCAATGAAACCCGCGAGCATGCGCTGTGGTGCGAGCCGGGCTGCGTGACCCTGGCCGGCGGCAAGCTGACCACCTTTCGTACCCAGGCCATCGAGGTGTTGCAGGCCTGTGCGGCGATGCTCGGGCGCCCTCTGGACGCTGCCGACGCGGCGGTGTTCGCGGCCGTGCCGGCGGTGGAGGTCGCGGGCCTGAGCAGTGGCCAGTTGCGCCGCCTGGCCGGGCGCCATGGGCGCGACCTGCCGCGACTGGTGCAATGGCTGGCGCAGCTGGGATGCGGCTGCGTCGGCAGCAGTGACACCTTGTGGGCCGAGCTGGCGTTTGCCGCCCAAAGCGAGATGGTCCTGCACCTGGACGACCTGCTGCTGCGCCGCACCCGCCTGGGCCTGTTGCTGGCCAACGGCGCGGCGGCCGAACTGCCGGCGATCCGCGCCCTGTGCCAGCCCCTGCTCGGTTGGGACGACGCGTGCTGGGAGCAGGAACAACAGCGTTATCACGACCTGTGGCTGCGTTATCACAGCCTGCCCGAGGTCGCCTATTGAAGCCTAGCCAAGAGCCATCCATGAACAACGACAAGCCCTATCTGCTGGCGATCGACAATGGCACCCAGAGCGTGCGGGCCCTGTTGTTCGACCTGCAAGGCAACCTGCTGGGCAAGGGCAAGGTCGAGTTGCAGGCCTACTATTCCAGCCAGCCCGGCTGGGCCGAACAGGACCCCGATTACTACTGGCGCAAACTCGGCGAGGCCTGCCAGCAGTTGTGGCAGCAGACCGGCATCGATCGCCGGCAGATCCGCGGCGTGTCGCTGACGACCCAGCGCGGCACCCTGATCAACGTCGATGCCGACGGCAAGCCCTTGCGCCCGGCGATCCTCTGGCTCGACCAGCGCCAGAGCGAAGTCGAGGGCGATATCAAGGGGCCCTGGAGCTGGCTGTTCAAGCTGATCGGGGCCCAGGCCACGGTGGATTACTTTCGCGCCCAGGCCGAGGTCAACTGGATCGCCCGGCACCAGCCCGAGGTCTGGGCGGCCACCGACAAGCTGTTGCTGCTGTCGGGCTTTCTCACCCATCGGCTGACCGGGAACTTTGTCGACTCGGTCGGCTGTTGCGTGGCCTTTTTGCCCTTCGACTACAAGCGCCTGCGCTGGGCCGCGCCCCGTGACTGGAAATGGCAGGCCCTGGCGGTGCGTCCCGAGCAGCTGCCGAGCCTGCGCAAGCCGGGCGAGGTCCTGGGGCATATCAGCGCCGCGGCCAGCCAGCTGACCGGGATTCCCGAAGGCCTGCCGCTGATTGCCGCGGGGGCCGACAAGGCCTGTGAAGTGCTGGGTTCCGGGGTGCAGGACAGTGGCACCGCCTGCCTGTCCTACGGCACCACGGCGACCATCACCACCACCCGGTCCCGCTACCGGGAAATCATCCCGCTGATCCCGCCTTACCCCTCGGCGATGCCCGACCATTACAACTGCGAAGTGATGATCTATCGCGGCTACTGGATGGTCAGCTGGTTCAAGCAGGAGTTCGGCCTGCGGGAAATGCAGCAGGCCCGCGAGCAGGGGCTGGAACCGGAGGTGCTGTTCGATGCGTTGGTCAACGCGGTGCCGCCCGGCTCCATGGGGCTGATGCTGCAACCTTACTGGTCGCCCGGAATCCGTGAGCCGGGCGTCGAGGCCAAGGGCGCGATGATCGGCTTTGGCGACGTGCACACCCGGGCGCATATCTACCGGGCGATTCTCGAGGGCCTGGCCTACGCCCTGCGCCAGGGCAAGGAACGCATCGAGCAGCGCACCCGCACCCCGATTACCTGCTTGCGGGTGGCCGGTGGTGGTTCCCAGAGCGACGCGGCCATGCAATTGACGGCGGACATTTTTGGCCTGCCCGCCGAGCGTCCGCATGTGTACGAAGCCTCCGGGCTCGGCGCGGCGATTGCCTGTGCGGTCGGGCTGGGCCTGTACCCGGATTTCCCCACGGCCATCGCTAGCATGACCCGCATCGCCGAGGTCTTCCAGCCGCAACCCCAGGCGCAGCAGCTCTATCAGCGGCTGTACCGCGAGGTGTATGTGCGCATGTACCGCCAGCTCAGCCCGCTGTACCGCAGCATCCGCGAGATCACCGGTTACCCGGCCTGAACCCGGCCGCACGCCAGCGGTTGTCGCGCCCGGGTTTTGCCGGCGCGCGGCGTTGGCGGCTGCGTGGGTTCGCGGGCAGCGGCGTGGCGCTATCGGAGAGTTTTTTTGGCCAGATTGGACAGTGTCAGGCCCGGGGGCGGTTGTTAGGCTCGATCCCCACTGCCGATTGATCCAATAAGAGCGAAAAGCCGATGAAGTTGTCTGTAGCGCTGTGGTGGGGGCTGGCGTGGGGAACCTGCGCGATGGCGCCCGATGCCCAGGCCTGGTCCAACCACACCGTGGGCAGCTACCTGGCCTTGCAGGCGTTGCCGCAACTGCGTGACGCGCCCGAAGTCGAGGTCGAAGCCCTGGAGCCGTTCCTCGTGCAGGAGCATGCGGGGCTGGTGGTCCTGCTCGAGCGGCAGGAGCAGTTTGCCCGTGAGCACTTCGCGCATTATCCGCCGCGCCCGGACGAGCTGAAGCTGGGCGAGCAGCCGGGAGACAATCCGCGCCAGGCATTCCTCCAGGCGCTGCGGCTCAACCCGAAGATCCACCTGGCGCTGGCGATCCAGCCGATGGCCGGGCAAGACCAGCCCCGGCGCCAGCACCTGGCGGCGGACCAGGTGATGGTCGAGCAGACCCTTTCGCCCTGGAACATCCAGCGCTTCATTGCCCTGGGTCCTGCCGAGCGCGTCGCGCCGCTGGCGGTGCTGGCCAGTGCCGCCGACGAGCCGGACTACGGCCACGACATCAACCTGTTCAGCGACAACCCCGGCGATGTCGGCGCGCGCTATGGCTTCGGCCCGCAGCCCTTTGGCGATGCGCGTTTCCAGTACAGCTCCCAGGCGCCGTTCCACATGGGTTTCTTCCACGAAAACCCGGTGGTGTATGCCGCCGCGCCGTTCCTGCAACGCAACTGGCCGCACTGGCGGGCCTATCAGTTTCTCGACCTGGCGCGCTTCGCCTTCGCCAAGGAGCATCCCTATTGGGGTTACCGCTTTCTCGGCTGGGGCCTGCATTACATCCAGGACCTGACCCAGCCCTATCACGCCACGGCGCTGCCGGGTGTCGATCTCACCGACATGCTGCTGATGGAGAGCAAGGCCCTGGCCGGTTACGACGCGGACAAGAAGGCCGCGATCGAACGCGCGGCCACCCGCCACACGGAAGTGGAGAAATACCAGTTCAACTGGCTGCACGGCCTGCTGCTGGCCGGGCAGCCGCACCCGATGCTGGCGGCCTATGCCGACACCGAGCGGGACGCGAGCTACCCGCCCTATTCGGTGGACTACCCGCGCGAGGTGATCAGCGCCGAATCCAGCGCCCAGGCCGCGGCCTTCGACGAGGCCATCGGCCAGTGGCTGCAGACCCCGGCAGCCAACCAGAGCTTCAGCGCCGGCAACGCGCTGGCCCGGGAACTTCATGAGCATGCGGCGCTGAACGGGCAACTGTTGCAACTGATCCGGAACCTGGGCGCCCACAGCCGCAATTTTGTGCGCGCCGGGATCGAGGCAGATGCCGGGCCAGGCACCGAGTAGTGCAGCGCAAGCGGACAGAAAAATAACAAGAGTCAGTCAGGGGGATGCAAGCGATGGCGATCAGCGTGTGGAGTCGGCACCCGGGAGCACCGGGCAAATGGTACGCGGCACCCAGCTATGCCGGGGTCGGGCTGCTGGGCGTGTTGCAATGGTGCGCGGTCGATGCGGTGCAGGCCATGGAGTTCAGCGTGCTGGACAACCAGGTCACCGGCTCGTTCGACAGCACCTTGTCCTACGGCCGCCTGTGGCGGGTCCAGGGGCGGGACAAGAGCAACGATGACGTCAACACCAACGACGGCAATCGCAATTTCGACACCGGGCTGGCTTCGGAGGTCTACAAGATCACTTCGGAGCTGGAGGCCAACTACCAGAACTACGGCATGTTCGTGCGCGGCACGGCGTTCTATGACACCCAGATCATGGACAAGCGCAACGACTACTACAAAAACAACCAGCCCTCGCAGCCGAGCCAGAGCAACCCCCGGGACGATCACTTCAGCAGCCAGACCCGCGACATCGCCGGCAGCCGCGTGGAGATGCTCGACGCCTATGTCTACGGCAACTGGGATGTGGCGCAGATGCCGCTGTCGGTGCGGCTCGGGCGCCAGGTGTTCAACTGGGGCGAGGGGATTTTCTATCGCGGCGGGGTCAACACCACCAACCCGGTGGACGCCGCCAAGTACCGTCTGCCCGGCGCCGAGGTCAAGGAAGTGCTGATGCCGGTGGAGGCCATCAGTTTCAACATCGGCCTGAGCGACAACCTGACCCTGGAAAGCTTCTACCAGTGGAACTGGAAGGAGACGCGCATCGACCCGGTCGGCACCTTCTACTCACAGACCGATCTGTTCGCCGACGGCGGCCGCACGGCCTACAACAACTTCAGCGGCACCGCGCTGGACAGCCCGGTGCCGGGCTTCGGCAACGTCATCGGGCTGTATGAGTCCCTGGGCAACAACCCGGTGCTGGGCAACGTGCTGCGCAGCACCGGCCTGTACGCCAACGGCATCACCCCGGCATTCGGCAACACCCTCAAGGTGGCCTCGGTGGGCAAGGACATCAATGCGCGCAACGACGGCCAATACGGCTTTGCCTTTCGCTACATGGCCGAGTCGCTCAACAGCACCGAGTTCGGCCTGTATCTGGTCAACTATCACGCCAAGGAACCCACCATTGCCGCTGACCTGGGCGGGTACCAGGGTGTCGACATGGACGCCCTGGCCAATCTGCTGCGCCCGGTGGCCGGCAGCCAGGCCGAGGCGCTGGCCAACGGCCTGGCCACGGCCGACGTGATGGGCAATATCCAGGCCCACCGCCGGTACGCCGAAGACATCCGCATGTATGGCTTCAGTTTCAACACCACCCTGGGGCCGGCGTCGGTGTTCGGCGAACTGGCTTACCGGCCGAACCTGCCGATCGGCATCGCGGCCACCAACGACCTGGTCGGCGACCTGGCCAATGGCGCGGCGGCCGCGGCGGCCGGCCGGACCGTGAATGTCGGCGGGCAAATGGTCCGGCTCGATAGCGAGATCAATAACGCCGAACGGATCGAAGCCTTCAACGCCTCCCTGGGCAGCATCTACAACTTCGGCCCAAGCCTGTCGTTCGACTCGTTGTTCGGGGTGTTCGAACTGGCCTCCGAACACCTGCGCGGCAGCAGCCTGAAATACACGGCCCATGACGGCAGCACCCGCTATTACGCCGGCACCGGCAACTTTTCCTACGTCTCCGGGGGCGAGCGCGACGATCAGGTCAACCGCAACGCCTACAGCTACACGGTGATGTTCAACGGCACCTGGAACGACGTGTACGCCGGGGTCAACGTGTCGCCCTACGTGGTCTACAAGGACGACTTCGAGGGCAACTCCTACCAGGCCGGCAACTTCATCGAGGGACGCAAGGCCTACACCCTGGGGGTCAAGGCCAACTACCAGAACAAGCTGGAAGCCGAGTTGCAGTACACCGAGTTTTTCGGCGGTGGCCAGAACAACGGCGTGCGTGACCGCGACAACATCGGTTTCAACCTCAAGTACTTCCTGTGAGCCATCAGCCTGCGGCACCTGTCGAGCCGCTTCGGAGAGCATCCATGTTGCACAAGCACCGATTGATCCACGCCGGCCTGGCGCTGGCCCTGGGCGTGGCCGCCGCCAGCGCCCTGGCAGCGAACGGCGATGAGGCGCAAACACTCAAGGGCAAGCTGACGCCGCTGGGCGCCGAGCGTGCCGGCAACGCGGCCGGCACCATTCCAGCCTGGGATGGCGGCATCACCCAGGCGCCCCAGGGCTATCAATCCGGCAAGCACCATGTCGACCCGTTCGCCGGCGACACGCCGTTGTTCACCATCACCAAGGCCAACCTGGAACAGTACAAGGCCAACCTCACCGCCGGTGAAATCGCCCTGTTCAACAACTACCCGGACACCTTCCAGATGCCGGTGTACAAGAGCCGCCGCTCCGGCTCGGCGCCGCAATGGGTGTATGACAACACTTACAGGAACGCCACCAGTGCCAAGCTGCTCGACGGTGGCAACGGCTTTGCCGACGCCTACGGCGGGGTGCCGTTCCCGATCCCGAAAAGCGGGGTCGAGGCGTTGTGGAACCACATCACACGCTACCGCGGCACCTATGTGGTACGCCGCGCTTCCGAGGCGCCGGTGCAGCGCAATGGCAGCTTCGCGCTGGTGACCTCGCAGCAGGAAGGGCTGTTCAACTACTACCGCAAGGACGGGCAGTTCGCTGGCTTGAAGAACGTCCTGTTCTATTACCTGGCCTTCGTGAAAAGCCCGGCGCGCCTGGCCGGTGGCGCCGCCCTGGTGCATGAGACCCTGGACCAGATCAAGGAGGCCCGCCAGGCCTGGATCTACGACGCCGGCCAGCGTCGGGTGCGGCGTGCGCCGAACCTGGCGTACGACACGCCGATCGCGGCGTCCGACGGGTTGCGCACGGCCGACGACACCGACATGTTCAACGGCTCGCCCGACCGCTACGACTGGAAGCTGCTGGGCAAGCGGGAAATCTACATTCCGTACAACAACTACAAGGTGTCCAGCCCGGCGGTGAAGTACGCCGATTTGCTCAAGGCCGGGCATCTCAACCCGCAGTACAGCCGTTATGAGTTGCATCGGGTATGGGTGGTGGAAGGCACCTTGAAGCCCAATGCCCGGCACATCTATTCCAAGCGAGTGCTGTTTCTCGACGAGGACAGCTGGGGTGCGGCGGTGGTGGACCAATACGATGGCCGCGGGGATCTGTGGCGGGTGTCGATGGCCTATCTGAAGAACTTCTACGACCTGCCGACGACCTGGAGCGCGCTGGACGTGTTCCACGATCTGCAGGCGCGTCGTTACTACGTGCAGAACCTGGATAACGAGGAAGCGCAGACCGTGGACTTTGCCCAGCCCGTGCCGGAAGACGCTTACTTCATGCCGTCGGCGTTGCGCTTGCGCGGGACCCGGTAAGGGGCGGCTTTGTCTTGCCTCGGGCTGGCTGGCGCGGCGGCGCAGGGTTCAAGACGCTGCCGTGGGTGCCGATACGCAAGAGGCAGGCACACTTTGGGGAGCGCGAAAGCTCCCCTGACCCTTTCAGGAACGGAGTCCAAAAAAATGAACACAGCCATTGCATGGCCGGAGGTTTTTCTCGGGGCGTTTGATGCGATCAGCGAGCGCATGGCGCAGGTGCTGGAGCTGAGCGATTGCCGGGAGCACTGGATTCAGGCCGAGCTCAGCCTGTATGCCTGGCAGCAGGGTCGTACCGATGTCTGGACTGGCGGTAATGCTGGAGGACGCACGAAAGTCGACCTGTATACGGAAGATCTCGATATGGCGGCCGAGGTGAAGTGCCTGGGGGATGTGTCGTTTCCCAAGTGCCTGATGGGCAAGGGGATGGCCGAGACCCGGTCCGTGCTGCGAGAGGATGGGGATGGGCGGCTCTGGTTTCCGCAGGTTGACCGGGGTGAGTCTGTGGTCTGGTCGGTGTTTGCCGATCTGCGTCGGCTGCAACGGATGGAGGGGGTTCGGAACAAGTTTCTGATTCTGGTGATTGCCAAGGACTATGTGGCAGAGACGCAGATGGGGGAGACGCTGCGGCGGCTTCGTTTGTCGCAAGAGGAGTGGTCGTTGGAGTTGAAGAACGCCACGGTGCGGATTTGGCGGATTGAGTAGGAGCGGCTGGACGGCGCTCGATTGCCCGGGATGGCGCCGGTTCTGGCGCTGCATTTCTTGGACGGTGTACATATCCATTCCTGCGGTAACGGCCACTGAGGGTTCCGCCCTTACGGCGGGTCACTTTTGGCAAACGCCCCAAAAGTAACCAAAAGGTCTTGCCCCTGCGTACGGCCTTCGCTGCGCTCAGGTTCCCTCGCTCCGGCGTCCATCAGGGGGCATCGACTCCGGTCG
>NZ_JBWKZA010000035.1:0-61510 GCF_059424045.1 Pseudomonas sp. GW456-L12 | reverse complement strand
CGCTGCGCTCGGCAGCGGCTACACAAAGCGTGTCCGGCAGAAGAGCTGTAGCGTGGCGATGGCCTGTGGCGGCGTGCCCCCGGAGCAATGCCTGTGTTCGGCCAGCGCGGTTAACTGGGCGCTCAGATCAAAAGCAAGACGGCGGCCTGCCGGCCGGCCTGGCTGAGAACGTGGGCCCTGTAGCCGCTGCCGAGCGCAGCGAGGCTGCGATCGAGGCCGAAGGACTCGCCAGGCGGGCACCGCGTTGCCCCAGATCCTGCGAGGTGTCAGGGTTAGCGGCCCTGCGGGCCGATCGCAGCCTCGCTACGCTCGGCAGCGGCTACACAAAGCGTGTCCGGCGGAAGAGCCGTAGCGTGGCAAAAGCAGCAAGCTTCGCCCGGCGAAGGCTTTGTTTTGGCTTTGGCTCTGGCTTTTGATTTTGATCTCCAACGCCCCGTTAACCACGCTGGCCGAACGGAGGTATTACGGAGCGGGTAAACCGGCAGGGATGCCGGTTTAGCCGCCCCGGGCCATGGATGGCCCGTGGCGGCGGCCCGCTCCGTAATGCCTGCGTTCGGGCACACCGAGCCTCAGCGAGGTGCCGAGTGGTGGGGCAAGAGCCCTTTGGTTACTTTGGGGCTTTTCCAAAGTGACCCGCCGTAAGGGCGGAACCCTAAGCCGCCGTTACCGCAGCAACGGATATGTACACAAACCTCACCCCCCACTCATATTCATAAACCGCACCACCTGCACCGTACCTCCAGGATTGAAATCATGCCGCAACGGCTTGCGCCGCAAAGCCTGCTGCAAGGCATCGACCAGCGGCTGGTCGTCCAGCGGATAACGCCGCAGCAGACCCCGCAGGTCCAGGGCATCGTCCTGCCCCAAGCACAGCAACAGCTTGCCTTCGACGGTCATGCGTACCCGGTTGCAGCTGCCACAAAAGTTGTGGCTGTTGGGCGAGATAAAACCGATGCGTGTCTGCGGATGGCGCTCCAGGCGCACGTAACGCGCCGGCCCGCCGCTGTTCTCGGCGCTGTCGAGCAAGGCATGGCGGCTGGCGATCAGCGCCCGTACCTCGTCGCTGGAGCAGAAGGACTCGCCCCGGGAACGGCCGACGTCGCCCAGGGGCATCTCCTCGATAAAGCTGATATCGATGCCCTGCTCGATGGCGTACCGCACCAGTTGCGGTACTTCCTCGAAGTTGCGCCCCTTCATCACCACACAGTTGAGCTTGACCCGCTCGAACCCCGCCCCGCGCGCCACCTCGATACCGCGCAGTACCTGGTCGAGATCGCCGTTGCGGGTGATGGCGCGAAACTTCTGCCCGTCCAGGCTATCGAGGCTGATGTTCATCCGCTTGACCCCGGCCTCCGCCAGTGGCCGGGCCAGGCGCTCCAGCTGCGAGCCGTTGCTGGTCATCACCAGTTCGCGCAGGCCCGGCAAGGCGGCGATGTTGCGGCACAGATCAACGATGCCCGGGCGAATCAACGGCTCGCCGCCGGTGAGGCGGATCTTGCGCACGCCCTGGCCGACGAACAGCGCCGCCAGCCGCTGCAACTCTTCCAGGGTCAGCACCTGCTGGCGCGGCAGGAAGGTCATGTTCTTCGCCATGCAATACACGCAGCGAAAATCGCAACGGTCGGTCACCGACATCCGCAGATAGTCGATCTGCCGCCCGAAGCCGTCCTGCATCACATTGCTCATGGCCTTCCCCTTACTGCACCAGCGGCGAGTCGGCGCCTTGCAGATGAATGCCCCGGATGTCCGCGGCCCCGACCAGGGTTTGCAGGTACTGCACCACGGCCTTTTGCCAGACGCCCTGTTGCAGCTGGTTGCGGATCACCAAAGCCACTGCCTCATAGGGCAAGGCCTGGCCCTCGACCCGCTGGTCGACGCAGACCACATGCCAGCCATAACGGCTTTCCAGCGGCTTGGCCGCCAGTCCCGTCGGCAGGCTGAACAGCTGGCGCTCCAGTTCCGGCACGGTCTGGCCCTTGCTGATCTGCCCCAGGGAACCGCCCTGGGCCTTCGACGGGCAGGCCGAATACTTCAGCGCCAGTGCAGCGAAACTGTCGGGCTGCTCGTCCAGGCGTTGCAGCAAAATCTCCGCCTGGACCTGGGCCGTGCTGCGCGCCCCGGCATCGTCCGGCGCGCATTCGAGCAGGATGTGCCGCACCGCCAGCAACGGTGCGCTGTGAAAACGCCCGCGGTTGTTGTCGTAGTAACGCCAGCACGCCGCCTCGTCGCACTCCGGCACCTGCACCTCGCGTTCGAGCAGCAGGCGGGTGGCGGCCTCCTCCTCGTTCTCGCCGGCGCCAATCTGCAGGGTCAGGCCGAGTTCGGCGATGCGCTGCTGCAACAGCTCGCGGATCACCAGGGCCCTGGCCGCCAGGTACACCGCCTCCTCGCGGCTGGCCGCCGGGTGATATTGCAGCTCCTGGGCCAGCGCCTGCGGGGTGATCGGCACCTGGTTGACACTGATGATCGGCCACTCCTGCTCACTGCTGGCGATCAGTTGCACAGGCGCCTCGTCCGCGGCCACGGGCTCATGCCCCGGCGGCGTGAACGCCTGCACGCCCACCTCCACTTCACTCTCTGGCACCAGCGTTTCCTCGCGGGCCGAAGACCCGCAACCGCCGCTGCCGCCGTTACCGCCGCCACATCCACATCCACCTGACATGACTGCCTCCTCAGATCTTCTGCCGAACGATTTGATAACGCCGCCCCAGGTACCAGACCGGCGCGCTGACCATGTGCACCAGGCGGGTAAAGGGGAACAGCACGAACAGGGTCAGGCCGAGAAACACGTGCAGCTTGTAGGTCAGGCCGACCGGCGCGATGGCCGCCGCCGCGTCCATGGGCCGCAACAGCACGATGCTCTGCGCCCAGTCAGCGAGCATCACCATCACCGAGCCGTCCATATGGGCGGTGGAGGCGACTATGGTCAAAAGGCCGAGCAGCAACTGCGCCAGCAGCACCAGCAGGATCAGGATGTCCGAAGGGCTGGAGGTGGCGCGCACCCGCGGGTCAGTGAGGCGGCGCTTGATCAGCATCAGCAGGCCGACCAGGCACAGCAGGCCGAAGAAGCCGCCGGAGACCATCGCCAGCAACTGCTTGTGCTCGGTGCTGATCACATGGTGATAGACCGAGGCCGGGGTCAGCAGGCCGACAAAGTGTCCGGCCAGCACGAACAGCACGCCGACATGGAACAGGTTGCTGGCCACGCGCATGCCACGCTTGTCGAGCATCTGGCTGGAGCCGGCCTTCCAGCTGTACTGCGACAGGTCGAAGCGTGCCCAGCTGCCCAGCAGGCAGATCGCCAGGGCGACATAGGGATAGATCCCGAACACCAACAGATTCCACTTAGACATTGCCCACCTCCCCGGCTGGCGCGGCGGCCAGCCCCTGATGCTGAAAATCCACCCAGTGCAGCGGTACCGCGCTTTCCTCCCGGGGCTTGCCCGGCGCGCTCGGCATTGAGCTGCAACGCTCCTGCTGCTCGGCCTTGAGAAAGTCCACCGCCTCCTCTTCCCAGATCCGGTCCAGGGCTTCGAGGGAATCGTCGCGCGGCTCGGCCGCCACCTGTTCGCGCAGGTCGGCCACCGCCTGGTGCGGCTCCGCGCCAGCGATTTGCAGCAAGGCGCGAAAGCAACTGGCGTAGGCGCTCTCGCGTTCCTCCAGGCGCGCCGCGAGCAAGGCCAGCAGGTGCGCGACATCGGCCAGGCCCTCGCGGGCCTCGAGGTCGTCGCGGGTGGAAAGGAACTCCAGGTACAGCGGGATGTAGTCCGGCAGCTCCTTGATGCCGATGGCAAAGCCCGCGGCTTCATACTGGGCGAGCATGTCGACCATGGCCTGGCCGCGGTCGCGGGACTCGCCGTGCACATGCTCGAACAACAGCAGCGACAGCGAGCGGCCACGACCGAACAGCGCGCCGTAGTGCTCCTGGCCATCCATCAAGTCGTTGGTGCAGATCAGTTCCAGCAGCTCGAACAGCGCACCGCGCTGCTTCGGGCTGATTTCCCGAGCCTGGATGATCGCCTGCTCCAGTTCGTCGCGGCCCTCGACCAGGGTTGCGCTCGGGTAGTCGAGCAGTAGCGAAATCACTTTCAGGATGCGCATGCTCATTCCTCCCACAGCTGCACGGTTTTCAGGACGTCGCGGCGGTTGGCCTTCTTCGCCCCGAACATGTTGGTGTCGGAGCTGCCGCTGCAGCCGCTGCCGAAACTGAAGCCACAACCGGAACGCTCGGCGAAGGCATCGCTCATGGCTTCCTCGCGGTGCGCGCTGGGCACCACGTAGCGGTCTTCGTAGTTGGCGATGGCCAGGTAGCGGTACATCTCCTCGACCTGGCTCAGGCTAAGGCCGACCTCCTCCAGCACTTGCAGGTCCTGCACGCCCTCGACCTGTTCGGCGCGCTTGTAGGCGCGCATCGCCAGCAGGCGCTTGAGGGCGCGCTTGACCGGCTTCTCGTCGCCGGCGGTCAGCAGGTTGGCCAGGTAACGCAGGGGGATGCGCAGGCTGTCGACATCCGGGATCACTCCGTTCATGCCCACGGTGCCGGCGGCGGCCGCGTTCTGGATCGGCGACAGCGGCGGCACGTACCAGACCATCGGCAAGGTGCGGTATTCCGGGTGCAGCGGCAGCGCCAGCTTCCAGTCGACGGCCATCTTGTACACCGGCGAACGCTGCGCGGCGTCGATCACCGACTGCGGCACCCCGTCTTCCAGGGCCTGGCGGATCACTGCCGGGTCATGCGGATCGAGGAAGATTTCCAGCTGCTTCTCGTACAGGTCCTGCTCGCTGGCGGTGCTCGCCACCTCGGCGATGCGGTCGGCGTCATACAGCAGCACGCCGAGGTAGCGGATGCGCCCGACACAGGTCTCGGCGCACACGGTGGGCATGCCCGCCTCGATCCGCGGGTAGCAGAAGATGCACTTCTCCGACTTGCCGCTCTTCCAGTTGAAATAGATCTTCTTGTACGGGCAGCCGCTGATGCACATGCGCCAGCCGCGGCACTTCTCCTGGTCGATCAGGACGATGCCGTCCTCTTCGCGCTTGTAGATCGCCCCGCTCGGGCAGGACGCCGCGCACGCCGGGTTCAGGCAGTGCTCGCACAGGCGCGGCAGGTACATCATGAAAGTGTTTTCGTACTCGCCGTAGATGTCCGCCTGGATCTGGTCGAAGTTCCGGTCCTTGCGCCGCTTGGCGAACTCGCTGCCGAGGATCTCTTCCCAGTTCGGCCCCCACTCGATCTTTTCCATGCGCTTGCCGGACACCACCGAACGCGGCCGCGCGGTCGGCTGGTGGTCGCCCAGGGGCGCGGTGTGCAGGTGCTGGTAGTCGAAGTCGAACGGCTCGTAGTAGTCGTCGAGGCTCGGCAGGTCGGGGTTGGCGAAGATGTTCGCCAGCACCCGGAACTTGCCGCCGATCCGTGGGTTGATCGAGCCGTTGGCGTTGCGCACCCAGCCGCCCTTCCACTTGTCCTGGTTTTCCCATTCTTTCGGGTAGCCGATCCCGGGCTTGGTCTCGACGTTGTTGAACCAGGCGTATTCCATGCCTTCGCGGCTGGTCCAGACGTTCTTGCAGGTGATCGAGCAGGTATGGCAGCCGATGCATTTGTCCAGGTTCAGGACCATGCCGATTTGTGAACGAATCTTCATGACAACTCCTCAATCCATCTCGGTCGGCAGGGGGCGTGGCAGCTCATCGCCGTCCGAGCCATCGAGCCAGTCGACGCGGGCCATCTTGCGCACCACGACGAACTCGTCGCGGTTGCAACCGACCGTGCCGTAATAGTTGAAACCGTAGGCCTGCTGGGCATAGCCGCCGATCATGTGGGTCGGCTTGAGCACCACCCGGGTGACCGAGTTGTGGTGGCCGCCACGGGTCTTGGTGGTCTCGGAGCCGGGCACGTTCACGATCCGTTCCTGGGCGTGGTACATCATCACCATGCCCTCCTTGACCCGCTGGCTGACCACCGCCCGGGCGGTCGCCGCGCCGTTGGCGTTGAAGCATTCGATCCAGTCGTTGTCCTCAATGCCGGCACGCTTCGCATCGATTTCCGAGAGCCAGACAATCGGCCCGCCACGGCTCAGGGTGAGCATCAGCAGGTTGTCGCTGTAGGTGCTGTGGATGCCCCATTTCTGGTGCGGGGTGATCCAGTTGAGGACGATTTCCGGGTGGCCGTTGGTGCGCTTGCCCTTCACCGCCTCGATGGTCCGGGTGTTGACCGGCGGCCGGTAGCTCATCAGTTGTTCGCCGAACGCCTGCATCCACGGGTGGTCCTGGTAGAACTGCTGGCGACCGGTGATGGTGCGCCACGGGATGTTCTCGTGGACGTTGGTGTAGCCGGCGTTGTAGCTGACGTGATCGTCCTCCAGGCCCGACCAGGTGGGGCTGGAAATGATCTTGCGCGGCTGCGCCTGGATATCGCGGAAGCGGATCGCCTCGTGGGCCTTGGACAGCGCCAGGTGGCTGTGGTCGATGCCGGTGAACTCGGACAGCGCGGCCCAGGCCTTGACCGCCACATGGCCGTTGGTTTCCGGGGCCAGGGACAGGATCACCTCGGCGGCGTCGATCGCCGTGTCGATCTTCGGCCGGCCCTGGCTGATGCCCGCCGCGCCCTCGCGGTAATTCAGCTCGCCGAGGAATTTCACCTCCTCCTCGGTGTTCCAGTTGATGCCCTTGCCGCCGTTGCCGAGTTTTTCCAGCAGCGGCCCGAGGGAGGTGAACTGCTTGTAGATGTTCGGGTAGTCGCGCTCCACCACTTGCAGGTTCGGCGCGTTCTTGCCCGGCTGCGGGGCCACGCCCGCGGTTTTCCAGTCGGTGCCGCCGAACGGCTGGGCCAGCTCGCCAACGCTGTCATGCATCAGCGGCACGGTGACCAGGTCCTGCTCCACGCCCAGGTACCCCACCGCCATGCTGGAGAACGCCTTGGCGATGCCCTTGTAGATCTCCCAGTCGGAACGCGATTCCCAGGCCGGGTCGATGGCCGCCGACAGCGGGTGGATGAAGGGGTGCATGTCCGAGGTGTTCATGTCGTCCTTCTCGTACCAGGTGGCGGTCGGCAGCACGATGTCGGAATACACGCAGGTCGAGGACATGCGGAAGTCCAGGGTGGTGACCAGGTCGAGCTTGCCGATGGCGCCCTGGTCGACCCATTCGGCTTCCTGCGGCTTGCAGTCGCCGACCTGGCCGATGTCCTCGTTCATCACCCCGTTACGGGTGCCGAGCAGGTACTTGAGCATGTACTCGTGGCCCTTGCCCGAGGAGCCCAGCAGGTTGGAACGCCAGATGAACATGTTGCGCGGGAAGTTCTGCGGGCTGTCCGGCTGCTCGCAGGCGAAACGCAGCGAACCCTCATGCAACGACTTGACCACATAGTCCTTGGGCGTCATGCCGAGTGCTGCGGCGTCGCGGCAGATGTGCAGCGGGTTACTGTTGAGCTGCGGCGCGCTGGGCAGCCAGCCGGCGCGTTCGGCACGGATGTTGTAGTCCAGGGCGTGTTCGGGGAACTGGCTCTTGTCGGCCAACGGCGAGAGCACGTCGTGCATGCTCATCTTCTCGTGGCGCCATTGCGAGCTGTGGGCGTAGAAGAAGCTGGTGCCGTTCATCTGCCGTGGCGGCCGGCTCCAGTCCAGGCCGAACGCCAGGGGCAGCCAGCCGCATTGCGGGCGGAGTTTTTCCTGGCCGACATAGTGGGCCCAGCCGCCACCGGTCTGGCCGACGCAACCGCAGAGCATGAGCATGTTGATCAGCCCGCGGTAGTTCATGTCCATGTGGTACCAGTGGTTCATCGCCGCGCCGACAATGATCATCGAGCGGCCACGGGTCTTGTCGGCGTTGTCGGCGAACTCGCGGGCGATCTGGATGGCTTTCTCGC
Organism: Pseudomonas sp. GW456-L12; assembly: GCF_059424045.1. NCBI lineage: Bacteria > Pseudomonadati > Pseudomonadota > Gammaproteobacteria > Pseudomonadales > Pseudomonadaceae > Pseudomonas > Pseudomonas sp. GW456-L12. The sequence goes on along the minus strand of NZ_JBWKZA010000035.1, from coordinate 53,646 downwards.
GGCTGACGCCAGTGATCTGCTCCTGCCAGGCCGGGGTGCCGGGCACGCTGGCGTCGTCGTAGTCCTTGGCCACGTTGGCGCCGCCCAGGCCACGGTCGATGGCCAGGTTGGCCGCCGACAGGTCGAACACCGTGGCCACCTTGACCTGGCTGCCGTCGGCCAGGGTCAGGCTGCGCACCGGCACGCGGCGGTATTGCACGGCGTCGCCGGCCACATGCTGGAAGTGCTCCTGGATTTCCCCGGCGAAATACGGGAAGGCCACTTCGGCGACATCGCCACCGATCAGGCTCAGGCTCAGGTCGATCTCACGCCCCGCGCCGCCTTCCCGGGCGAGGATGTTCCACTTGCCCTGCTCGCCCCAGCGGTAGCCGATGGAGCCCTGGGGCGACACCAGCTCGCCGCTGGCGTCGATGGCGATGGTCTTCCATTGCGGGTTGTTGTCCTGGCCGAGGTTGCCGGCCAGGTCCGAGGCGCGCAGGAAGCGGTCCGGCTGGTAGCCGGCCCCCGGCGCGGTGCCGAGCATCGGCTTGAGCAGCACCAGCACCGGCAGGTCGGTGTAGCGCTTGGCGTAGTCGGTGAAATAGGCGCTCGGGCGGTCGAGGTGGAACTCCTTGAAGATCACATGGTTGAAGGCCTGGGCCAGCGCCGCGTCGGTGCCCTGCTTGGGGTTGAGCCAAAGGTCGGTGAGCTTGGCCACTTCCGAATAGTCCGGGGTGATGGCCACGGTCTTGGTGCCCTTGTAGCGCACCTCGGTGAAGAAGTGTGCGTCCGGGGTACGGGTCTGCGGAACGTTGGAACCCCAGGCGATGATGTAGTTGGAGTTGTACCAGTCGGCCGATTCCGGCACGTCGGTCTGCTCGCCCCAGACCATCGGCGAGGCCGGCGGCAGGTCGCAGTACCAGTCGTAGAAGCTCAGGCAGGCGCCGCCGATCAGCGACAGGTAACGGGCGCCGGCGGCGTAGCTGACCATCGACATGGCCGGGATCGGCGAGAAACCGACGACCCGGTCGGGGCCGTACTGCTTGATGGTGTAGACGTTGGCCGCGGCGATGATCTCGTTGACCTCATCCCAGCTGGAACGGATGAAGCCGCCCATGCCGCGCTTGCTCTTGTACGACTCGGCCTTGGCCGGGTCCTCGACGATGCTCGCCCAGGCCTCCACCGGCGCCATAGTCTGCCGCGCCTGGCGCCACAGCTTGAGCAACGGCTTGCGGATCTTCGGGTACTTCAGGCGGTTGGCGCTGTAGATGTACCAGCTGTAGCTGGCGCCCCGCGGGCAGCCGCGCGGCTCGTGGTTGGGCAGGTCGTTGCGGGTGCGCGGGTAGTCGGTCTGCTGGGTTTCCCAGGTGATCAGGCCGTTCTTCACGTAGATCTTCCACGAGCAGGAACCGGTGCAGTTCACCCCGTGGGTGGAGCGCACGATCTTGTCGTACTGCCAGCGCGAGCGGTAGACGTTTTCCCAGTCGCGGGACTCCTTGCGGGTTTCCCCGTGGCCCTCGGCGAACTCGCTTTGCTTGCGGTTGAAAAACCGCAGTTGATCCAACAAATGACTCATGGTGCTTTCCTCTCAGGCTTGCCGCGGGGTTCTATGCCCCGACCGGGCAAGGTTTGGATTCGGGTCGTGTCAGCAGGGAGTCGCCGCGCCTTTGCGCGCGTACCACCACCAGGTCACCACGATGCAGCTCAGGTAAAAGCCGACGAACATGTAGAAGGCCATCTCCGGGCCGCCGGTCTGGGCCATGGAAGTGCCGAAGGATTTGGGGATGAAGAACGCGCCGAAGGCGCCCATGGCCGAGCTGAAGCCGAGCACCGCGGCCGACTCCTTGCCGGCGTTCTTCAACGCTTGCTCGCGCACCGCGGCGCTTTGCCCAGCGGCGGCTTTTTCATGCAGGGTGCGGAAGATCACCGGGATCATGCGGAAGGTCGAACCGTTGCCGATGCCGGTGGTGATGAACAGCAGCATGAACAGGCCGAGGAAGCCGTAGAAGTTGCCGCCGGCGCCGTTATGCGGAAGAAAGTGCAAGACCCCGAAGACCATCACGATCATCGCCACGAAGTTCCACAAGGTCACCCGGGCACCGCCGAGCTTGTCCGCCAGCCAGCCGCCCAGCGGCCGCACCAGGGCACCCACCAGCGGGCCGAGGAAGGCGAACTTCAGCGCCACCACGTCCGGGAACGCGGTCTTGATCAGCATTGGAAAAGCCGCCGAGAAGCCGATGAACGAGCCGAAGGTCGCCAGGTACAGCCAGCACATCAGCCAGTTGTGCTTGCGCTTGAAGATCACCGCCTGCTCGCTGAACGAAGCCTTGGCGCTGGACAGGTCATTCATGCCGAACCAGGCCAGCAGGGTCACCGCGATAATGAACGGCACCCAGACAAACCCGGCGTTCTGCAGCCACAGCTGGCTGCCGTCGGCCAGTACCTGGGGTTGCCCGCCGAGCCAGCCGAACAGGCCGAAGGTGATCACCAGCGGCACGCAGAACTGCATCACCGACACCCCGAGGTTGCCCAGCCCGGCATTCAGGCCCAGGGCCGTGCCCTGCTGCGACTTGGGGTAGAAGAAGCTGATGTTGGACATGCTCGAGGCAAAGTTGCCGCCGCCGAAACCGCAGAGCAGCGCGATCAGCACGAACACGCTGTAGGGGGTGTTCGGGTCCTGCACGGCAAAGCCCATCCACAGCGACGGCAGCAACAGCGACGCGGTGCTCAGGGCGGTCCAGCGGCGGCCGCCGAAGATCGGCACCATGAACGAATAGAACACCCGCAAAGTGGCGCCGGACAGCCCCGGCAACGCTGCCAGCCAGAACAGCTGGTCGGTGCTGAAGCTGAAGCCGATGGCGTTCAGGCGCACGATCACCGTGCTCCAGACCATCCACACGGCAAAGGCCAAGAGCAGCGCGGGAATCGAGATCCACAGGTTGCGGGTCGCCGTCTGCTTGCCGCTGCGCCCCCAGAAAGCGGGGTCTTCCGGGCGCCAGTCATGAATCAACGGGCCTGAATCGGGCTTATCAAGAACCGACATGTTCTTCTCCTTGGGCAATGCTGGAAAACGGGGACGAGGTGGCCGGCGGCTGTTTGCCCAGCAGCGGGCGCTTGCGGATTTCGCTGAAGTACATCCAGGTGAGCGACACCCAGACCACGCCGTACATCAACATGAAGCAGGAAGAGCGCACGCCGGTGAGGTCCACCAGGGCGCCGAACAGGATTGGCAGGACGAAGCCGCCCAGGCCGCCGGCCAAGCCGACGATGCCGGACACCGCGCCCATGTTCTGCGGGTAGTCGTTGGCGATGTACTTGAACACCGAGGCCTTGCCGAAGGCGAAGGCGATGCCCATGACGAACAGCAGCACGGTGAACAACGCAGGATTCAGGCCGATGTGAAAATCCAGGGCGCCGTCGACGGTGCGCACTTGCAGCTGGGTCTGCGGGTAGGACAGCAGGAACAGGCAGATCCAGCTGACCCAGAGCACCCACCAGGTCACGCTCTGGGCGCCCCAGCGGTCCGACATCCAGCCGCCGACGGCGCGCAGCACCCCGCCCGGCAAGGAGAAACAGGCGGCCAGCAGCGCCGCGCTCTGCAGGCTGAAGCCGTATTCCTGCACGTAGTACTGGGTCATCCACAGCGCCAGGGCCACATAGCCGCCGAAGACGATCGAGTAGTACTGGCAGTAGCGCCACACCGCCGGGTCCTTCAACGCGCCCAACTGCTCGCGCAGGGTAGCGCCAGAGGCGCTGCGATGGGCCTTGTTGTCGGCGCTGAGAAACCAGAACAGCAGCGCGGTGATGAACAGGATGGCGCTGAAGGCTTTCGGCACCAGCTGCCAGCTGCCGGCGGCGATCAGCGCCGGGGCGAGAAACTTGGTCAGCGCGGCACCGGCGTTACCCGCGCCGAAGATGCCCATGGCGAAGCCCTGGTTGTCCTGGTCGAACCACTTGGCGACGTAGGCGATGCCCACCGAAAACGAACCGCCGGCCAGGCCGACGAACAGGCCCAGGACCAGGAACTGCCAGTAGGCCGTGGCGTGGCTGATCAAGTACAGCGGCAACACGCAGCACAGCATCAGCAGGAAGAACACGCTGCGCCCGCCAAAGCGGTCGGTCAGCAGGCCCAGCGGCAGGCGTGCCAGCGAACCGGTGAGCACCGGAGTGGCGGCCAGCAGGCCGAACTGGGTTTCGTTGAGCGCAAGCAGTGCCTTGATCGGCACACCGAGCACCGCGAACATCATCCAGACCATGAAGCACACGGTGAAGGCCAGCGTACTCATGCCCAGCACCAGGCCTTGTCGTACACGCGGTTGGGTCATCTCGCTCTCCAGTCAGTCATTCATGGCCGCAGACTAGAGAGGCGAACCCGGTAAAAACTTGACCCGGGTCAAGGAAGCCCGGGGCCTGCTGGGCCTATGCTTGCGCCGCCTACCTCCAACGAGGTAGTGCCGAAAAACCTCTGAACCCTTTGTTTATCAGGCTCTTGCCTTGGCTCCACGAGGCGGCTGCACGGATCCGATGAACAACAACTCTTTAGAGGTAGAGCGCCAGGGACCGGCTGCAAAACCATCGCCAGTCGTCCCTGGAGCCTGCTATGCCCGCCCTTCCCCCATTCACATCCGGCCCGCGCCCTTGATCCGCTGGCTGCGCAGTTCCCTGCCCGCCCGCGCCGGCCTGGCGGTGGTCCTGATCGCCGTGCTGGCGCTGGCCAGTTCCCTGAGCGCCGGGCTGATCGCCTGGTTCAGCCAGGGCGACGCGGCGGCCATCAACACCGCGGGCTCGGTGCGCATGGAGACCTACCACCTGAGCTGGAAGCTGGCCGCGGGCGCCAGCGCCGAAGAGATCGGGCAGATCCGCCAGAGCCTGCAACAGCGCCTCGACAGCCAGTCGCTCAGGGCGGTGCTGGAAGACGGCGCCGACCCCGAGCTGGTGGACAGCTACCGGCAGATCCAGCAACGCTGGAACGCTGAGTTGCAGCCAGCCCTGGAACAACGCGATGCCGCCACATTCCAGGCCCTGGCCCTGCCCTTCGTCGAACAGCTGAACCAGTTCGTCAGCCTGCTGCAACGCCAGAGCGAACATAAGCAGACCTGGCAACAGCTGATCCAGGGCGCGGCGCTGTTCACCACCCTGTTCGTCCTGCTGCTGGGCCTGTACGAACTGCAATACGGCGTGGTCACGCCCTTGCAGGAACTGGTGGAAGCCACCCAGCGCTTTCGCCGTGGCGACTTCCAGGTGCGGGTCAACCACCAGTCCCGGGACGAGCTGGGCCAGCTGGCCACCAGCTTCAACGCCATGGCCGAGACCATCGAGCAATCCCACCGCACCCTGGAAACCCTGGTGCGGCAAAAGACCCACAACCTGCAACAGGCCAACGCCGCCCTCGAGCTGCTGTACCAGAGCAGCCGCAGCCTGGCCACACGGCTGGCCAACGCCGAAGGCCTGGACGAACTGATCCGGCGCTTCCAGCAACGCCTGCCGGGGTTGCGCCTGTCGCTGTGCCTGCAAGGCCAGTTGCAGGCCCCGGCGCAACAGCTGATCGCCCTGCATGGCGCCGACAGCCGGGAGGTCTGCGCGGTCAGCGATTGCGCCAGCTGCCAGCGACACCAGCCGATCGCCCGGCAGCGTTTCAGCATCAGCAACCAGGGCAGCGAACTGGGCGAGCTCAAGGCGCACTTCGTCGACGGCCATGCCCCGCAAGCCTGGGAAACCGAACTGATCCAGGCCCTGGCCAACCTGATCGGCACCTCGCTGTCGCTCAAGCGCCAGCGCGAACAGGACCATCGCCTGCTGCTGTTCGAAGAGCGCGCGATCATCGCCCGCGAGCTGCACGACTCCCTGGCCCAGGCCCTGTCCTACATGAAGCTGCAGGTCAGCCGCATGCAGACCCTGATGCGCCGTGGCGAACCGCTGAGCACCCTGGAGAACGTCACCGCCGAACTGCGCGAGGGGGTGAACAATGCCTACCGCCAGCTGCGCGAACTGTTGACCACCTTTCGTTTGCAGATCCACGACGCCGGGCTGGTGCGCGAGCTTGAGGCGACCACCGAGGAGTTCTCGCGCCGCGGCGATTTCCAGGTGCATGTGCAACTCGACAGCCTGGCTTTCGAGCTGTCGGCCAGCGAGCAGATCCACCTGCTGCAGATCACCCGCGAGGCGCTCTCCAACTGCCTGCGCCACGCCCACGCGGAGAATGTCTGGCTGCAGCTGCGCCAGCATGGCGAAACCCTGCGCCTGTCGATCGAGGACGATGGCCGCGGCTTCAGCGGCGACCACGACAACAGTGGCAACCAGCGCGAACACCACGGCCTGAACATCATGGATGAGCGGGCCCGCAGCCTGCATGGCCAGTTGCAGATTTCTTCCAGGACGCCCCAGGGCACCCTGGTGCAGATGGAATTCCGTCCGGAGTTTCTCGCCGTCCCCACACAAGGTAGCGCCGCATGAACCCATCCCCCTCCTACCGGATCCTGCTGGTCGACGACCATCCGATGATGCGTCGCGGCATCCGCCAGATGCTCGAACTGGAAGACGACCTGCAGATCGTCGGCGAGGCCAGCCACGGCGAAGAAGCCCTGGGCCTGATCGAACCCTTGCAGCCCGACCTGGTGCTGCTCGACAACAACATGCCGCAACTCAACGGCATCGAGACCCTGCGCCGCCTGCGGGCCATGGACTACCGCGGCAAGGTGCTGCTGTTCACCGTGTCCGACGCCGAGGACGACATTCGCGACGCCCTGCGCCTGGACGCCGACGGCTACCTGCTCAAGGACATGGAGCCCGAGTTGCTGATCCAGTACTTGCGCGATGCCCTGAGCGGCGCCCTGGTGATCAGCCCGGGGCTGACCCGGGTCATGGCCCAGGCCCTGCGTTCGCCGCCGCGCCAGCCGGAGGTCGAGCTGACCGAGCGCGAGCGCCAGGTGCTGCGCACCATCGCCAGCGGCTACAGCAACAAGGTCATCGGCCACAAGCTGGGTATCACCGAAGGCACGGTCAAGGTCCATGTGAAGAACCTGCTGCACAAGCTCGGCCTGCGCTCGCGGGTCGAGGCCGCGGTGTGGGCCATGGAGCACCTGCGCAACGCCGGCTGAGCCGCGTCTGCCCCTTTGCCCCCCTGCCCCTTTGGAGGTACGCCGGTGGAGGCATAGGCCCTGGCAGCCGCGCGCTCTACCATGGCCGGCAGCGGAGGTACCCATGCTGACCCACCCTTCCATCGTGCTGTTGTTGCGTCGCCATCATCTGTTCAGCCAGTTGCCGGACAAGGTCTTCGAGGAGGTCTGTGGCCGGGCCATGCTCAGGCGCCTGCCCAGCCACAACACCCTGATGCACCAGGGCGACCCGGCCAAGCGCTTTTTCCTGCTGGTCAGCGGCCAGGTCAAGCTGTATCGCATCAGCGGCGAAGGCCAGGAGAACCTGGTGGAAATCATCCAGCCCGGGCAGACCTTCGCCGAGGCCCTGCTGTTCAGCCAGGCGCGCTTCTACCCGGTGAACGCCACTGCGCTGAAAGACAGCGTGCTGGTCAGCATCGATGGCAACCATTACCGCCACGCCCTGGAGGACCAGCCGCAGGTGTGCCTGGCGATCCTGGCGAGCATGAGCGTGCACCTGCACCAGCGCCTCAAGGACATCGACACCCTGACCCTGGGCAGCGCCAGCCGGCGGGTGGTGAATTTCCTGTTGCAGGAGCGCGACCCGCACAGCGGCGAGGTGGTGCTGCAAGTGTCCAAGCGCCTGGTGGCCTCCAAGCTGGGAATCCAGCCGGAGACCTTCTCGCGCATCCTCCATCGGTTGGTGGAAAGCGGCCTGATCGCCATGGAGCGGCGCACTATCCAGATCCCCGGCGCCGAGGAGCTGGCCGCCTACCAGGGCTGAGCGGCAGCAGGCCCGCCCCTATTCCCTGTAGGAGCGAGCTTGCTCGCGATGGCGGCGTCCCAGGCATACTGCGGCGCCAGAATCGCCAGCAAGCTGGCTCCTACAGAAGCTGACCTGCCGGGGGTGCATCCTGGCACTGACAAGCCGACGCCTTCAGCCTTCAGCCTGCGGCCAGCCCCTTGCCCGCCCGTTCCAGGTTGCGCCACAGCCAGACCGGCAACACGTCCGGGTCGAGGCTGTCGATCAGGTTTTTCAGGGTCAGGCCCAGCTCGGTATCGCCCTCGATCACCAGGCGCCGGCGGAAGAACAATGTGTCCGGGTCTTCCTGACGGCTGGCCAGCAGCAGGAACTCGCGCCAGTTGCCGCTGATGGTCACGTCGGCCCGGGCGCGTTCGGCAATGCGCAGGCCGTCGCGGTCGCGGGTCAGGTACCAGGCCAGGCCCAGGTCGGGAATCCGCAGGCACAGCCAGCGCCGGCGCAGCAGGTCGAATTCGCCGGCGCGCAGCGGCTCGGCCAAACAGCGGTTGAGCCCCTGCTGCAAGGCCAGGCGCTGCACGCCGAACGGCACCCGCCGCAGCAATGGCAGCAGCCGGTCGGCGCCACGCAGCAGCCAGTCCTTGCGTTTGGATTTGCCACTCAGCACAGGCCCACCTCCTCGACGCGCAACATCCCGGCCTGGCCATGCCAGTAACCGTTGCAGCCCTCGACGAACAGCGGTGGCGTCGCGCCCTGGCGCACCCGCTGGTAGGCCTCGATCACCTCGCCCATGCCCTGGGCCCGCGGGCTCAGCCGCAGCAGGTCGGCGCCGCAGGCCACCAGCCCGGCGTAGTCCGCCAGCAGATTGGTGACCTCGGCGGACAGGGTCTGGATGCCATTGAGGGTGAACAGCGCCTGGCCTTCCTGGCTGCTCAGCGCCAGGCCGTCGGGGTACTGGATGCAGCAGAACTGGCAGTCGTCCTTGGGCCGGTCCTGGGCCCGGGCGGTGAAACAGCGCGCGGAATACGCCAGGGGCAGATGCCCATAGGCGAAGACTTCGACCTCGGGCAGCGCCTGGCCCAGCTCGTGCACCTGCTCCAGCACTGCGCGGATCAGCGCCGCCGAACATTCCACCGGCGGTACCCAGCGGATCATCCCGCAGCCCTGCAATTGCGCCAGGGCGTGGCCGTTGTACAGGTTCAGCGCCGGGCCACCGACGAAGGGCAATTTGCGTTCGCCGAGGAACTGCACCGCGCCCATGTCGTTGGCCTCCACCAGCAGCTCGCCGTTGTCGCACAGGCGCCGCAGGCTCGACAGCTCCGAGGCGGCTTCGATCAGGGTCAGGCTGGAGAGCACGATCTGCGCCGACGTGCAGCCCTGCAATTCGCGCCCCAGGCCCAGCCACTGGTCCAGGGACAGCGCCCGGCGTTTCGAACAGACAGTTTCCCCCAGGTAAATCACATCCAGGGGCAAGGCCGACATCTCGGCATAAAAACGCCCCAATTGTTCCTTGTCCCAGTAGAACAGGACGGGGCCCAGGCTGAGCTTCATCGCGAATTCCTCATTGCCATGATCGATGGTAGGCACCCAGGGTGGTCTGGCTGCCCTCGGACAGGCCGGCCAGCACCTGGCGCCACTGGTCCTTGACCGTGAAACTGGCGGGCGCGGCGCGATGGGCATCCAGCGCCGCGCGCCAGACCCGGGTGACCTGCTCGACATAGGCCGGGCTGCGCTGGCGGCCTTCGATCTTCACCGCCTCGACACCGATCGCCGCCAGCTCCGGCAGCAGGTCCAGGGTGTCGAGGCTGGTGGGTTCCTCCAGGGCATGGAAGCGCTTGCCCTCCACCAGGAAGCGCCCCTTGCACAGGGTCGGGTAGCCGGCTGGCTCGTCGGCTTGATAGCGGTCGATCAGCACTTCGCTGAGGCGCGCGCTCAAGCCTTCGGCGTCCTCGCTCCAGCGCACCGCCTTGGCCGGCGAGCAGACGCCGCACAGGTTCGGCGACTCGCCGGTGATGTAGGAAGACAGGTGGCAACGCCCTTCGGCCATGATGCACAGGCTGCCAAAGGCGAATACTTCGAGCGGCACCGTGCTGCTGGCCGCCACCTGGCGCACCTGGGCCAGGGACAGCACCCGCGGCAGGACGGCGCGGCGGATGTTGTAGTGCCGGGCGTAGAACGCCAGGGCGCTGGCATTGGTCGCCGAGCCCTGTACCGAGAGGTGCAGGTTCAATTGCGGATGGCGCTGGCTGGCATAGGCCAGGACGCCCGGATCGGCGGCGATCAGCGCGTCGACCCCATGCTCGGCGGCGCGGTCCACCGCCCGTTGCCAGCGCGCCCAGCCCTGGGGCTGGGGGTAGGTGTTGACCGCCACATAGAGTTTGCGTTGGTGCTGGCGAATGTGCGCGACCGCCGCGTCGAACTGCTTGTCGTCCATGTTCAGGCCGGCGAAATGCCGGGCGTTGGTGTCGTCGCGAAAGCCGACGTAGACGGCATCGGCGCCTTGGCGCACCGCCGCTTTGAGCGCAGGCAGGTTGCCTGCGGGGCAGACCAGTTGCATGGGGGGTTCCTCATCAAAGAACGCGCCGGAGCGACGCGTGCGCAGCGATCGGAAATGCGCTGCCAGTCTAGCCAGACCGACAGCCACGGCCTTGACCGCAATCAATTGCCGTCACTGCATCAGTTCGGCGAACGACAGGAACGGCACCGGGTCGCCCGGACGTACCAAGCGCTCGCCTTCCACCAGCGCCAGGCCCTCGGCCCAGCAGGCGGCGGCGAGCATCGCCGAGCTTTGCTGCGGGTGCGGTTGCACACGAACCTGGGCATCGTCGCCGGGCACCAGGCGGGCGCGCAGGTACTGGCGCCGGCGGTTGCGCTGCAACCACTCGAAGCCCGCCGGCAACGCCATGGGCCGCGGCAGCACATCCGTCACGCCCTGGGCCCGCAGCAGGAACGGGCGCACCACCACCAGCGCGGTCACCAGCGCCGCCGAGGGGTTGCCCGGCAGGCCGAGCCACGGCTTGCCGGCCACTGCGCCAAAGGCCAGGGGCTTGCCCGGCTGGATCGCCAGGCGCCAGAAATCCACATGGCCCAGCTCCTCGATCGCCTGCTTGAGGTGGTCTTCCTCGCCGACCGACACCCCGCCCGAGGTCAGCAGCAGGTCGCACTCCGACGAGGCCAGGCTCAAGGCGTGGTGGCTGGCCGCCAGCTCGTCGGCCATCACCCCGTAGTCGTGCACCTCCACGCCCCAGCCGCGCAGCAGCGCCGACAGGCAATAGCGATTGCTGTTGTAGATCTGCCCCGGCGCCAGGGGCTGGCCGGGTTCGCGCAGCTCGTCGCCACTGCTCAGCAGGCACACGCGCAACGGCCGATAGACCTCGACCCGGGCGATCCCGGCCGCCGCCAGCAAGCCCAGCTCCTGGGCGCGCAGGCGCTTGCCGGCCTTGAGCAACAGATCGCCGCGGGCGACCTCCTCGCCCTGCTGGCGCACATGAGCGCCGACAGTCGCCGGCGGCAACCAGACTTGCCCGTCCTCGACCCGGCAGTTCTCCTGGGGCACCACCGTATCGGCCCCCGGCGGCAAGGGCGCGCCGGTGAAGATGCGCACCGCCTGCCCCGCCGCCAAGGGAGTCTCACCCGCTTGCCCGGCGGCGATCCGTCCACCCAGGGTCAGGCGGCCACCGGCGGGCGGCAGGTCGGCGGCGCGCAAGGCGTAGCCGTCCATGGCGCTGTTGTCCCAGCCGGGCAGGTCCAGCGGCGAATGAAGGTCCGCCGCCAGCACCCGGCCCAGGGCCTGCTCCAGGGCGATGATCTGGGTCGTCGGTGGCGGCGGCGCCTGGTCCAGCAGATGGGCGATGGCCTGGTCCACCGGGATCAGTTGGCCGCTGTCGCAGCCACAGCCGGTCACGACCGCGCCCCACAGGCCTCGATGTTCTGTGACGGCCCCTCATGGGTCTGCGGCTTGAGGTGGGGGGCGAAATTGCACGGGCCGGTGCGGCTGTCCAGCTGTGGGCGCAGGATCATGTTCCAGGCGGTGCGGCAGGCCCCCGGCGAGCCCGGCACGCACACCACCAGCACGCCATTGCTGACCCCGGCCAGGGCCCGCGACTGCAGGCTGGACATGCCGATTTCTTCCACCGACACCTGGCGGAACAGCTCGCCAAAACCTTCCACATGCTTGTCCAGCAGCGGCAGCACCGCCTGGGGCGTGTTGTCCCGCGCGGTGAAGCCGGTGCCGCCGGTCATCAGCACCACCTGCACCTGGGGGGCGGCGATCCAGCGCGAGACGCTGGCGCGGATCTGGTAGATGTCGTCCGGCACCAGGCCACGATCGACCAGCACATGGCCGGCGCTCTGCAACAGGTCGCAGAGAGTCTGGCCCGAGGTGTCGGTTTCCAGGGTGCGCGTATCGCTGATGGTCAGCACGGCGATGTTCAGGGGTTGAAACGTGCGTTGCGCCAGATGGGCCATATCCAAGCCTTCCCGTGAATTGAGATTGGCCCCAGCCTGAACCGAATCCGCCGACGAACCTATTCCTCCAAGGAGGTACCTCGACGGGACGACGACCCTCAGGGCGCCAGCCGGCCGTGGCGCCACACGCCCTGGTGCAGCCGGTAATCCAGGCGGTCATGCAGGCGGTCGCTGCGCCCTTGCCAGAACTCCAGGCGTTGCGGGCGCAGGCAGTAGCCGCCCCAGTGTTCCGGGCGCGGCAGCGGCTGGCCGTCGAAACGGCTGGTGGTGCTGGCCAGCAGGGATTCCAGTTGCAGCCGGTTGGCCAAGGGCTGGCTTTGCGGCGAGGCCCAGGCACCGAGGCGACTGGCCAGGGAGCGCGAATCGAAATACACATCCGACAGCCGCGGTGCTAACCGCGATACCAGTCCCTCGATGCGCACCTGACGCTCCAGGGCCGGCCAGAAGAAGGTCATGGCGGCCCGGGGATTGGCCGCCAGCTCCAGGCCCTTGGCGCTCTGGTAGTGGCCGAAGAAGGTGAAACCTTCATCGCTCAGGCCCTTGAGCAACAGCACCCGGCAATGGGGCTGGCCCTGTTCGTCGACCGTGGCCAGGCACATGCTGTTGGCCTCCACCGGCGCCTGCTCGGTGTCGCGGGCCTGCTGCAGCCACTGGCGGAACAGCGGCAGCGGATCGTCCGGCGCGGCCTCGTCGGCCAGGCCATCGCGGCAATAGTTACGGCGCATCTGGGCCAAGGAAAGCGGCATGAGGGTGATCTCCGTTGGGGTTTGCCGCAGTCTGCGAGGAGCCGCCTGGCATGACCTTGATCGCCATCAACGTCAGTTGCCGATCCCTATCTTCTGTAGCAACTGCGCCACCCCCTCCAAGACACCCATGTTCCGTAGCCGCTACCGAGCCTGCGAGGCTGCGATCGAGGTGGGCGCGCCAGCAGTTGCTTCTGTAGGAGCAGCCGTCGAGCGTCGGGCCTGCTATTTGAGCCGCAGGCGCCGGGCCAGTTTGTGCAGGTTGCTCGGGTCGACCTCCAGCAGCCGGGCGGCGCGCGCCCAGTTGTTGCGGCAGCGGCTCAGGGCCTGGTGAATCTTCTGCCGCTGGTACTCGTCGACGGCTTCGCTCAGGGGCTGGAAGGGCCCGTCGTCGGCCGCCGGCGGCGGCGACTGTTCGAGCGGCTCCGCGCCCTTCAGCGCGCTGTCGAGATCGAGGACTTCCGGCTCCAGGGTCAAAATCAGGTTGCGACTGCCGCCACGGCTGAGCTGTTTGAGCGCGGCGCGGCTGATCACGTGTTCCAGCTCGCGCACATTGCCCGGCCAGGGGTACGCCAGCAGCGCCCGTTCGGCCGCCGGCGACAGGCGCAAGCCACGCAGGCCGAGACGGCTGCGGTTGAGTTCGAGGAAATGCCCGGCCAGCAGCAACACGTCGGAGCCGCGTTCGCGCAGCGGCGGGATCGGCACCGGGTACACCGAAAGCCGGTGGTACAGGTCGGCGCGAAACAGCCCGTCGCGAATGCTGTCCGGCAGGTGGCGGTTGGTCGCGGCGATGATGCGCACATCCACATGCAGCGGCTTGTCCGCGCCCAGGCGCTGGATCTCGCCGTTCTGCAGGGTGCGCAGCAATTTGGCCTGCACGCTCAGCGGCAGCTCGCCGACCTCGTCGAGAAACAGCGTGCCGCCGTTGGCCGCGTCGAAGCGCCCGGCGCGGTCGCTGGTGGCGCCGGAGAAGGCGCCCTTGACGTGACCGAACAGCTCGCTCTCGGCCAGGGATTCCGGCAGCGCCGCGCAGTTGACCTGCACCAGCGGCTTGTGGGCGCGTCGGGACAGGCGATGCAGGCGCCGGGCGAACAGCTCCTTGCCAACCCCGGTCTCGCCCAGCAGCAACACCGGCAACTCGGAATCGGCGAGCACGTCCAGCTCGTTGAGCAACTGGTGCAGGACTTCGCTCTGGCCGAGGATCTCGCCCTCCTCCACCGGCCCGCGCGCATCCTGCGGCTCGCTGCGCGACAGGCGCAGGCTGCGGTTTTCCTGCTCCAGGCGGGTGACCCGCAGCGCCGCCTCGATCTGCAGGCTGCAGCGCTTGAGCTCATCCCGCGCCCGGCGGTCGAAGGTCCCGGGCCGCAGCGCGTCGAGGGTGATGGCGCCCCAGACCCGCCCTTCCACATACAGGCTCACGCCCATGCAGTCGTGCACCGCCAGCGGCCCGCTGTCCGGGTGGTCGAGCAGCCCGTCATAAGGGTCCGGCAGGCGGCTGTCGGGCTCGAACCAGGTGGGCTCGCGGGACGCCATGATCGCCGCCAGGCGCGGGTGCTGGGCGATCACGAAGCGCCGCCCCAGGGCTTCATGCACCAGGCCGACGGTGGCCAGCGGCCGCAGGCTGTCGTCGTCCAGGCGCAGCAGGCCCACGGCCCCGGCCTTGAAGTATTCACGCAGGGTCTGCACCAGACGCTGCAACCGCACGGCATTGGGCAACTCGACAATCAGGTCGGCCGCCAGACTTTCACGCAACATGGTAGTCATCACCCTTTCTGGTGGTTCCGACCCCGAGATTTCAGGGTCATCCGCACCACGACAAAAAATCAGTCCATTACTTTCAATAAGTTACAGCTGGCATGGCGGATGCAACGGCCTAGGGGAACCGTTGCCACAACAAGGAAAACCTGATGAACCCGACACTGCTGGAACGACCCGGTCTTGCCCAACAAGACGCTTCGCAGCCCAACCTCCTGGAACAAAGCCTCGGCCAACTGGCCTGCGACATCCCCGGCGCCAGCCGGGTGTTTCATGAGTTCAACCTGGACTTCTGCTGCGGCGGGCAGAAAACCCTGCGCGACGCCGCCCTCGGCAAAGGCCTCGACCCCGTGCAGATCGCCGAGGCCCTGCACCTGCTGCAAGACAGCGACGCCCGGCGGCACGACTGGCGCGATGAACCGAGCGAGGCGCTGATCGCCCATATCCTCACCCGCTACCACGCCCGCCACCGCGAACAGCTGCCGGAACTGATCCGCCTGGCCTGTCGCGTGGAGCAAGTGCATGGCGCCCGCGACACCTGCCCCAACGGCCTGGCCGATCACCTGCGGGACATGCAGCAGGAACTCGAAGGCCACATGCTCAAGGAAGAACAGGTGCTGTTCCCGATGCTGCAACAGGGCCTGGGCCGCCGGGCGGCGCCGCCGATCCATGTGCTGCGCCTGGAGCACGAGCAACATGGCGAGGCCCTGGAAAAACTGCTGGTGCTGACCGACTACATCACCCCGCCCGCCGACGCCTGCAACACCTGGCGCGCGCTGTACCGCGGGTTGAGCGAATTTCGCGACGACCTGATGCAGCACATCCATCTGGAAAACAATGTGCTGTTCGCCAACGCCCTGAACGCTTGACCCCCGCCCCTGCGTGCCAGCCCGGTGGCTGGCACGTTCATTCAGCCATGCCAATAGAACATCGCCTTGGCCAGGACCACGATCAGCAGCATGTGCCCCAGCACGCTGCGGCGGATCCAGCAGGCGCGGCCGGCGCTCAGCCGCGACGTTTTCAACCAGTACGCCAGCAGCAGGTAATGGCCGATGATGCTCAGGGCCAGGACGATCTTCAGGCTCAACAGGCTGGCGAAACTGCTGCTCAAGGGCTGGCTCAAGGCCCCGCGATGCTGCCAGGCCAGGCCGATACCGGCGCCGTACAACAGCAGCACCACGCCATGCAGGACCTTGCGCGAACGCACCGCGATGGCCTGGTCCGCCGCCACCTGGGCGTCCGTCGCCAGTTGCCGGCGCGCCGTGTGCCAGATGCACACCTCGAAGAACAGCGTGCCGATAAAACCGATGGCCGCCAGCAGGTGGATAACCACTAACCAGGGATAAATCATTGCCCTTCTCCTTGCTCCGCATTCAGGGCTCAGCCCGGGTGCCCGTCGACCCGCGCCCGCAGCAGCATCGGCCCGTAGCGCCAGACGTACAGGGCAAAGGCCAGGGCCCAGCACAGGCCCGCCAGCCACAACGCCGCCACCGGCAGCCAGAGCACCAGCAGCACCCGGCTGAGGCAGGCCAGGTTGAGCAGGATGAACGCCAGGGTCATGCCCGCCGGCGGCTCCAGCGGCCGCCCGGTATGGCCCAGGCTGACCCGGGCGATCATCGCCAGGATCAGCCCGGCCATGGCGCCGATGGTCAGGCCGTGCACGGCCAGGCTGGGGTTCAGCGGCGCGCCGAAATGCCACAGCGCCATGCCCAGGCACGCCAGCGCCAGCCAGGCGTAGGCCAGGTGCAACGACCACAGCAGCGGCACGCGCCACAGCCCGCGGTCCTGCCAGCGCCACAACCGCAGCAGATGCGCGGCCGCCAGCAGCAGGAACAGCGCGCCAACCCAGGTATTGGCGATGAGCGCCGGCCCGGCGGCATACAGCAGCGCCACCAGGGCCGAGCCCGCCAGCAGCAAATAGTCGAGCCATGGCCAGGGCGTCACGGCCGCGACCCGACCGAGGCCGCGCTGGGTGAAAAACGGAATCACCCGCCCGCCGATCAGGCTCATCATCGCCGCCACCAGCCACAGGCCGCTCAGCACGCCCTGGCGCTGCCAGCCTTCGTGGCCTTGCAGCAGGCCGGCCACCGACAGGCCGTCCGCCGCGGCGAGCAACAGCAGCACCAGGACAATCGGGTAGTTGCGCTGCTGGCGCACCTTCCACAGCATGCGGCCCATCAACCCGGCCAGCGCCAGGGGAAACCCCAGCTCCAGCACCGCCAGCAGCGGCCAGGGCGCGCTGCCCAGCCAGGCCAGGCGCGCGGCCAGCCAGAGCAAGGCCAGGGCCGCCAGCGGCTTGCCGCAGAGGCCCGGCTGGCCGGTCCAGGTCTGCGCCGCGGTCAGCAGGAAGCCGGCGATGATCGCCAGGCCGAAACCGAACAGCAGTTCGTGGCGGTGCCAGCCCAGCCAGCCTCCCGCCGGTTGCCAGTCGCCCAGGGCGCCCTGCAGCGCCGCCAGCCACAGCGGCACCACCAGCAGCGCCAGGACACAACCGGCGAGGAAAAACGGCCGGAAGGCCAGGCGTAACAGCGGCACGATTGCCATCGCCGCACGACGCTCAAGTACTTGCATCAAGCCCACTCCTTTACCCAGCGTGCCGACCCGGCGACGGTCGACACGCGGCGAATGAAATCCCCGGCCATCATCGGCCATTGGCGCGCCCTTGCCGTTGTCGCAAATCAAGCTTGCCCGGGATGCGGCGGGCTGTTGTGCCCACCGTCCTGTCTGGCAGTGCAAGGGCCGTGCCCCGGGGCCCGATCACCACCAGGAACGGCCATAAGCCAGCGGGCCGGGGTTGCGGCCGGCGCGGTGCCGGGGCTCGCCTTACAGCGCGAGGGTCAAAATGACCATTCGCTAGTCATTTACACCCGAAATCGCCAGGTCTTTTTGACCACGTAGCCACAGATCCCCCGCCTACAGGGACCCTGGCGCCTGGCCCGGCTCTTGCTGAACAGAGGGCACCCCATCCCTGCCGAATGACCGGAGCCACCATGAATACCGCCGCAGCCACCCTGAAAAAGACCCTCCAGCCACTGACGTGGTTTGTCGTCCTGGGCGCGATCCTGGCCCTCGCCAGCCGCGTCGCCCTGGGCCTCGTCTGAACCACGGCAGCACCTTTCCCCCAGCCATAAGGATGAATATTCATGGTGCTTCATCGCGTGCATCACCAGATCCTGCGCAGCCATCACCTGTTCGAGCCCTTGAACGAGGAACAGCTGGACGAGCTGATGGCGGCCAGCCAGTTGCTCAGCCTCGACAAGAGCGACCCGCTGTTCCGCCAGGGCGAGCCGGCCGAGGCTTTCTATTTCGTGATCGCCGGCGCGGTGAAGGTCTACCGCCTGACGCCGGATGGGCAGGAAAAAGTGCTCGAGGTCATCGGCCCGCGCCAGACCTTCGCCGAGGCGATGATGCTGATGGATACGCCAGACTATGTGGCTTGCGCCGAAGCCATCGGCCCGACCCAGCTCTATCGCCTGTCCAACGACACCTACCTGCGCCTGCTGCAAAGCAACAGCCGCCTGACCTTCGCCCTGCTCGGCAAGCTCTGCGTGCGCCTGCACCAGCGGGTCAACGAGATCGAAACCCTGTCGCTGAAGAACGCCACCCACCGGGTCGTGCGTTATCTGCTGACGCAACTGATGCAGCTGCAACCGGTGGAGCGCCGGTTCGAACTGCCGATGGCCAAGCAGTTGATCGCCGGCCACCTGGCGATCCAGCCGGAGACCTTCTCGCGGATCATCCGGCGCCTGATCGATGAAAAGATCATCAGCCAGGACGGCCGCCAGATCGTCATTCTCGACCGTCCGCGGCTGGAGCAATTCGAATGAACGCCGGGCCGGTCTGCCTGTATTGCCAAGGCCTCAACCCGCCTCGGCAAGCCTCCTGCCGCCATTGCGGCATGCCCCTTCCCGCTACTGCGGCGCACGCCGAACAACGGCGGTTGCGGCGCTTTACCGGGTTCTGCATCGGCCTGACGCTGTTCTGCGTGGCGATGTTCTTCTGGTTGCCGCGTTCCTAGCAGATGCTTTTGCCTGAAACACCGTTGCGGCCGCTACGTCGGAATGCCGCCCATACCGATCGCAGCCTCGCTAACGCTCGACAGCGGCTACAGGTCTGGAGTCGTGCGCGGTCTTGTAGCCGCTGCCGAGCCTGCGAGGCTGCGATCGAGGACGCAGTCCTCGCAAAACCTATGCGCGAGATTTACCTGAAATAACGCGTTGCCTGATTGGCATTCCGACGCAGTCCTCGCAAGGCCTACACACCTGGTTTGCCTGGAACCCTTCCCCCTCGCCTGTCCTGGGCGGCGAAGGTGTCCCAGGCGGCGGGCGCCTCAGGGCTGGGTCAGCTGCCGATACAACTGCGGAAGACGCAGGGGCAGCTGCTCGGGCTGGCGGATCAGGGTGTAGCCATTGGCCCCGAACAGGTACGGCAGGTAAGCCGCGGCCTCGCGGTCGATGGTGATGCAGAACGGTGTCAGCCCCTGGCGCCGCGCTTCCAGTACCGCCTCGCGGGTGTCCTCGACGCCATAACGGCCTTCGTAGAGGTCCAGGTCGTTGGGCTTGCCGTCGGTCAATAACAGCAACAGCTTGCGCTGGCGCTTGCAGCTGCCGAGCAGGCGCGTGGCCTGGCGAATCGCCGCGCCCATGCGCGTGTAGAAACCCGGCTTGAGCCCCAGGATGCGCCCGCGGGCGTGGTCGTCGTAACGCTGGTCGAAGGCCTTGAGTTCCTGCATGCGCACCTGCTGGCGGCGCAGCGAGGAAAACCCGTACAGGGCAAAGTCGTCACCGAGGCCGGCCAGGGTTTCGCCGAACAGCAGCAGGCTGTCGCGGATCACCTCGATCACCCGGTGCTCGTCGTTGAGGTGGGCGTCGGTGGACATAGAGACATCGGCCAGCAACAGGCACGCCAGGTCGCGCCGGGTCTGGCGCTGTTCCATGAACAGACCACGCTCGGCACAGGCGCCATGGGCACGCTCGACGTGAAAATCCAGCCAGGCCTGCAGGTCCAGTTCCGAGCCCTGGGGCTGCTGGCGCAACCATTGGCGCTCGTTGCGCAACTGCTGGAACTGCCGCCGCAACAACTGCGCCGACGGTTTCAGGCGCAACGGCAGCGGCTGCGCCTGGCAATCGCGCGGCACCAGCATCTGCAGGTTGACGAAGTGCTCTTGCAGGCGGCCCTTGCGGTAGTCCCATTCCGGCAGGTGGATGCCCTCGCCCAGGGGAATGTCGTCGACGTCGGCCGGCGGCAGGTCGAGGTGCAGCTTGAGGCCGCCGCCCTTGCGCAGGCGGGTGCGCGACAGGGTCAGTTCGTCCAGGTCGGCGGCGACCCGGGCGGCGTCCGGGTCTTGGCTGTCGTCGGCCCAGCGGTCGAGGTCCACATGCTCGGTCCAGCTGAACAGGTTCTCCAGGCGCACGATCAGCAGGCCGCCGTCGCGGCTGTGATCCTCGACCCGGCTAGCGCGCTTGCGCCCGCCCGCCTGCTCGCCGGCAGCGGTGGCCAGGTCCTCCGCCGAGTCCTCCAGATCGGCGGCCAGCGGGCTGGCCAGGTGCAGCGGCGGATACAACCACAGCGGCACGGGCCAGGCCGCGCGTTCGCTGCGGGGAAACTCGGCGACACTGCCGGGCTCGCGCAGGGCCTGGCACAGGGCGCGCTCCAGCGCGGCCTCGGGGCGGCTCAACGAGGTTGGATCGGGGCGCAGTTGCAGGTGCGCCTCCACCAGCCGCCGGTAGCGCTCACGCAACGCCGGGTAGCGTTGCAGCAGGCGCCGGGTCCAGCGCTGATTGTCCCGGCCCCAATGGCGCATCGGCCCGGACTGCGCCGTCAGCAGGGCCAGCCAGCGGTACAGTTCCTCATTCAACGCCGCCTCGGGGAACACCGCGAGGCTGGCCGGCAGGCGCAGGTTGTCGGCGTCGCACCAGGCCAGGGGCGTTTGCCGGCAGGTGCCGGCGATCTGCTGCAACAGGCTGCGGCGCAACAGCAGGTCGCGCTCGCTGGCCGCCTCGACGCCGCGGCCGGCGCCGCCCATGGCCCGCAACAGCAGGGCCAGGGAACGTTGGCGCGGCGCCAGCTCGATTCGCGCCTCGGGAAAATCCACGCTGGCGCGCCGGGTGATGAAACGATGCCAGACACTGCCGACCCACTCTTCCAGTTCCAGGGTAAAGGCCATGGAGCCTCCTTTTTCGAATGCAGGAAAACGGTGCGCTGTAGCCGCTGCCGAGCCTGCGAGGCTACGTTCGAGGTGGGCGGCATTCCGACGTAGTCCTCGCAAAACCTGCGCGCGCGGTTTGCCTGAAAGACCGCATGGCCCGGCTTGCGGCCGCTGCGTCGGAATGCCGCCCAAACCGATCGCAGCCTCGCTGCGCTCGGCAGCGGCTACAGGCGGCTACATATCAAGGGGTCACAGAGGTGGCGACGCGCAAGGCGGCGCGGCCGCGCTGGCGGAAGCTCAGCAGGTGGCACAGCAGCCCGACGAAGAACCCCAGCCCGCTGACCAGGCGTGCCCAGAACAGCCCATTGAGATGCTCCACCGTGGCCATGAACGGCATCGCCGCGCCGTCCTCGGCCCAGCGTTGCAGCAGCACCTGGACCACGCCTGCGGCGGTGAGCAACAGGGTGATCATCACCATCGACAGGGTCATCAGCCAGAAGCCCCAGACTTCCAGGGTCTGCGAGCGCTCGTCCGCCGCTTCGCCGAGCCCGCGCAGGCGCGGCATGGCGTAGCTGATCAGGGTCATGACGATCATCGCGTAGGCGCCGTAGAACGCCAGGTGGCCGTGGGCCGCGGTCAGTTGAGTGCCGTGGGTGTAGTAGTTGACCGGCGCCAGGGTATGCAGGAAACCCCAGACCCCGGCACCGAAGAACGCGGTCACCGTGGTGCCCTTGGCCCACAGCGTGGCGGCGCGGTTGGGGTGCTGCCGGCGGCGGTTCTTCACCAGGCTGAAGGCGAAGATCACCATGGCCAGGAACGGCAGCGGCTCCAGGGCCGAGAAGATCGAGCCGACCCACAGCCAGACCTCGGGCGCGCCGATCCAGAAGAAGTGGTGGCCGGTGCCGATGATCCCACTGATCAGCGCCATGGCGATGATCACGTAGAGCCATTTCTCCACCACTTCGCGGTCCACGCCGGTGACCTTGATCAGCACGAAGGCCAGCATCGCGCCCATGATCAGCTCCCACACGCCCTCCACCCACAGGTGCACCACCCACCACCAGTAGAACTTGTCGCGGGCCAGGTTGGCCGGGTTGTAGAAGGAGAACAGAAAGAACACCGCAAGGCCGATCAGCCCGGTCATCATCACCATGCTGACGGTGGTCTTGCGGCCTTTGAGCAGGGTCATGCCGATGTTGTAGAGAAAGCCCAGGCACACCAGTACTATGCCCATCTTGGTGATGGTCGGCTGCTCGAGGAACTCGCGGCCCATGGTCGGCAGCAGCTCGTTGTGGGTCAGCCGGGCCAGGCCCGCGTAGGGCACCAGCAGGTAGCCGAGGATGGTCAGCACGCCGGCGGCGGCGAACACCCAGAACAGCAGCAGCGCCAGTTTCGGGCTGTGCAGTTCGCGGTCGGCCTCTTCCGGAATCAGGTAGTAGGCCGCCCCCATGAAGCCGAACAGCAGCCAGACGATCAGCAGGTTGGTGTGGACCATGCGTGCCACGTTGAAGGGAATGATCGGGAACAGGAAATCGCCGATCACGTATTGCAGGCCCATGATCAAACCGAACAGCACCTGGCCGAGAAACAGCATCAGGGCAAACACGAAGTAGGGTTTGGCCACGGCCTGCGAGGCGAATTTCAGGTGTGGATTGGCAAGACGCATCGTTCAGCCCTCCTTGTTTGGCGGCCAGCCATTGGTATTGATCTTCGAACTCCACTTGAGGAATTCGGCGATGTCGTCGACCTCCTGCTGGCTCAGGTTGAATTGCGGCATGGCCCGGCGTCCGGGTACGCCCAGCGGTTGCATCTTCATCCAGGCTTGCAGGAAGGGCTTGAAGCCCTCCTCGCCGCCGCGACGCTGGAACACGTTGCCCAGCTCCGGCGCGAAGTAGGCGCCCTCGCCCAGCAGCGTGTGGCAGCCGATGCAGTTGTTCTGTTCCCAGACCGTCTTGCCGCGCACCACCGCCGCGCTCAACAGCGCGTCGTTGCTGCGTACGGGAAAGGTCTGCTCCGTGTGATAGGTCAAGGCCAGGAAGATCAGGAAGAAGAACACGCTTCCCCCGAAATAGATGTTCCTGGCCATGCCTTTGGTGAAGTTCTGCGACATGCTCGCTTCCTCTTGGCTTGGCCCGGCCATGATAGGAAGCGCGGGGCATAAACCCGCTTGATGGCAATCAAGAAACGCCGATGGTTTTACTCGGGTATTACCGGCCCAGACTAAGGATCAACCCCAGCAGCAAGGCCAGCGCCAGCGGCCAGCCGAGCAGCAGCCAGCGCCACAGGCGCGGCCCGTGGCGCAGCTCCATGAAGCCGTCGACGATCAGCCAGGCCTTGGCCACCGCCAGCAGCAGGATCAGCAGCGCCAGCCCGCGTGGTGCGCCCTGCCCCAGCCAACTGCCCAGCCACACCGTGCCGACGCTGAGGCCGGCCAGTGCGACCCAACAGCTCAACAGGAACCTGCCAGCGGACATGCGCACCTCGTCAATCCAGGACGTAGACCAGCGGAAACAGCAGCACCCAGACCAGATCGACCATGTGCCAATAGAGCACCCCGGATTCGAAACCCGAGCAGTTGTCGGCGCCATAGCGGCCTCTCAGGCAGCGCTGCGCCAGCCAGGCGAAAATCAGCATGCCCGGCAGCACATGGAGGAAATGAAAACCGCTGAGGATCCAGTACAGGGTAAAGAAGGTGTTGTGCTCCAGCCCCAAGCCCAGGCCCAGCAGGTGCCGGAACTCGCCGAGCTTGAGCAGCAGGTAGACCGTGGCCACCAGCAAGGCCGCCAGCAGCAGCGCCGCGCCCTGGCGTGGCCGCGCCCGGCGCACCCGTTCCTGGGCCAGCGCCGCCAGCAGCCCGGCGCTGAGCAGGCTCAGGGTCATGGCCAGGCCGGTGGAGCTGTCGAGCAGCTGGCGGCTTTCGGCGAACAGCTGCGGCTTGAGCCGCTGGGTCACCGCGAACGCGAGGATCAGGATGGCGAACACCGACAGCTCGGCGAGGATGAACAACCACATCGCCAGGTCCCCCGGCAGGTGGCGCCGCGAGGCCTCGGTGGCTGCCGCGGCGGAGTCAGCCGAAGTGCACATCGACCACGTCCATCAGCGCCGCCACCGTCACCGGGTCATCGCTCAGGGGTTCGGCCAGGCACGCCAGGCAGGCTTCGCGCGGCGGCATGCCGGCGCCGATCATGCGCGCGGTGAAAATCAACAGCCGGGTGGACGCCACCTCCTCCAGGTCATGCTGCTCCAGACGGCGCAGGGCCTGCCCCAGCCCGACAATCTGCCGCGCCAGCGCAGCATCCACTTGCGCCTCGCGCTGGACGATGCGTTCCTCCTCGGCCGGCGGCGGATAGTCGAAGCGCATCGCCACGAAGCGCTGGCGGGTGCTGGGCTTCATGCCCTTGAGCAGGTTCTGGTAGCCGGGGTTGTAGGACACCACCAGCATGAAGGACGGCGGCGCCCGCAGCACTTCGCCGGTGCGTTCCAGGAACAGCTCGCGGCGGTCGTCGGCCAGGGGGTGCAGGACCACCACCGTGTCCTGGCGCGCCTCGACCACTTCGTCGAGGTAACAGATGCCACCCTCGCGCACCGCCCGGGTCAGCGGCCCGTCCTGCCACCAGGTGCCCTGGGCGCCGATCAGATGGCGGCCGATCAGGTCGGCGGCGCTGAGGTCGTCGTGACAGGCCACGGTGTGCAGCGGCAGGTTCAGGCGGTGTGCCATGTGCTGGACAAACCGGGTCTTGCCGCAGCCCGTGGGGCCTTTGATCAGCACCGGCATGCCGTGCCGCCAGGCCTGTTCGAACAGCGCCTGTTCATTGTTCAAGGGTTGATAGAAGGGTTCGCAAGCCGTTCCGAGATCCATGGGCTACCTGATTCACAGCGGGGTTCGGGGACCACGCTAAGGCGCCACGCAAGGGAGCGGCAAGCGAACCGGCGGGCAAACTTGATCGCCGTCAAGCGTGCCGCGCCGGGCTGCGCTCAGGCCTCGAAATAACTGCCTGCAATCAACGCTCGCAATCGGGCTCGACGCACTCGCAACCAGAGGCTTGCCCCGGGCTGTCCAGGTCCTCCTGGAACAGCTGGCAGATGCTGTCCACCTCCAGCCGACCGGCGGGCAGGATGCTGATAAAGCGCTCCGAAAGCTCCACCAGGCCGTTCCAGCTCAGCTGTTGCAGGCGCAGCCAGGCGGACGCGAAATACTGGCGGAAGATCAGCCCGTAGCGGCTTTCGATGGCCAGGATATCCAGCTCCAGGTCACACGCCAGGCGCTCCATGACCAGCTGCCGGACCTGGTCGCCGGCCTCGCAGCGCCAGCCGCGACGGGTCGCCAGCTGGCCCAGGTCCAGCTGTTGCAGATAGTCGTCGAGCCGCTCGCTGTTCTGCGTATACAGCTCGTCGAACTGGCTGATGGCGCCCAGGCCGAAGCCCACATGGTCGCAATAGCCGTGGCAAGTAAACCCCTGGCAGTTGCGGCGCAGCCGGCCGCGCTCCTGGGCCATCATCAGGTCGTCGTCGGGGCGCACGAACTGGCCCAGGCCGATGTACTGGTAACCCGCCGCCAGCAGGCGCTCGAAGCAGATGCGCCGCATCGTCTCCTTGGCCTCCTGGCTGCAGGCCGCCGCGGGGCGCTCCTGGCTCTGGCGCCGGTAGCGCAACGGTGGCTGGGCATAGTCGAACACCTGCAGGCGGTCGGGCTCCAGCTCGATCAGGGTGCCCAGCTTCGAGGCGAAGCTCGCAGGGGTCTGCCAGGCATGGCCATACCCCAGGTCGACATTCACCGAGCGATAGCCAAAGGTCCGCGCCGCATCGATCAGCGAATGGATGGGCGCCGGGTTCTGGTAGCAGGCCACCGACAACTGGCTGTCGCTGCCGATATCCGGCACCCCGATATTGACCTGATTGAACCCCTGGTCACGCAGCAGGCCCATGGTCGCCCAGTCGGTGTGGTGCAGGTCGACGTCGATGCTGTAGTCGCCGCAATCGTGTTCGAGGAAGTGAAAGCGCTGGCGCAGGTGCTGCATCAAGCGTTGCAGCTGCGCCGCCTCCGGGGTGCCGCCACCCAGGTGGAACTGCTCGATACGCTGCTCCGGCGCCAGGTGGCAGCCCACCAGGTCGATCTCGCGTTCCAGCCGCCGCAGGTAGCTTGCGCCAGCGTCCACCGGCGTGCCCGCCAGGCGCGGCGGGAACTGCACGTTCAAGGACAGCGGCCGGCGCTTCTGCCGGCTGTTGCGCAATGCCCGCAGCAGGTCCAGGGAGCCGATGCCGCCGTGAAAGCGGCGGGTGTCGACATGGCAGTTGGGGTCGAGCACACCTTGATCGCGTCGAACGACCGGCTCGCTGCGGTGCGGGAGTAGATCGGGCATGACTGGGCTCCATGGCTGGCGGTGGAGGGCCAGTGTCCGGCGTTAACACCCGGGGCTCCTTGACTTGCATCAAGCGTGGGGTCGGCGCCGACCTACCAGTTCAGGTAGAACATGCCCTTGGCCAGCAGCACGATCAGCAGCATATGGCTGAACAGGCTGTGATGGATAAAGCGCGAATAGCGGGCATTCATGCGCCCGTTCCGAAACAGCAGCATGGCCACCAGGAAATGCCCGAGCACGCTGGCGGCCAGCACAATCTTCAGCAGCAGCAAGGTGCCGAACGACGACGCCAAGGGCGCTGCCAGCACCGGCAGGTAACGCACCCAGACCATGCCCAACCCGGCGCCGAACAGCACCAGCAGCACCCAGGGCATCAGTTGGCGGGCACGCCGGGCGATGCCCTGTTCGAGCAGCACCATAAGCTTGGCCGGCAGTTGCTGGCGGATGTGTTCCAGGAACAGCACTTCGAAAAACACCGTGCCGATGAAGACCAGCGCGGCGAACAGGTGCAAGGTGAGCAGCAGCGGATAGATCATCGCTTCAGCCTCCGGTCACCGTCGGGAAAAACGCCACCTCGTCGCCGTCGTCCAGCGCCTCGTCGAGCCCGCACAGGTCCTGGTTGCGGGCACACATCAGGCTCGGTTCGTCCAGCACCCGCCAGATGCCGCAGCGGCTCGCCAGGTGCCGGCGCAGGTGCTCGAGGCAGGCGAAATCGCCTTCGACCACCTCGCTCGCGCAGCCCAGGGTTTCCCGGTAGCGGGAGAAATACTGCACCTGCAGCCTCATGCCGACGGCGCCTGGTAATCGCCGCTCTTGCCCCCGGACTTGCGCAACAGCCGGATCGATTCGATATGCATGCCGCGGTCCACCGCCTTGCACATGTCGTACAGCGTCAGGGCGGCGACGCTGGCGGCGGTCAGCGCCTCCATCTCGACCCCGGTCTGCCCGGCCAGCTTGCAGCGCGAAACGATGCGCACGCGATGCTCATCCTCGAGGCTCAACTCGACCACCACGCTGCTCAGCAGCAACGGATGACAGAGCGGGATCAGCTCGCTGGTGCGCTTGGCCGCCTGGATGCCGGCGATGCGCGCCACCGCGAACACATCGCCCTTGGGATGCCCGCCGCCGACGATCAACCGCGCGGTCTCGGCGCGCATATGCACCCAGGCCTCGGCCACCGCCTCGCGAAAGCTCACAGGTTTATCGGTGATATCGACCATGCGCGCACGGCCGAGGGAATCGAGGTGGGTCAGTACCGCGTCGTTCATGGACAAAAAGCCTTGTGGTTTCGACTAAGAATGCGATGGGCTCGGACCAGGCGAAATCGCCCCGGCCTCGCACGTTGCCGCGAGACTACCGCCCCGCCCCGCTGGCGCGGTTGACGTCAATCAAGAAAGCCACAAGTCCCCGAGGGGGTCGTCATCACCCCATTCACTGTGTAAGGCCTAAAGAGCGGCCGCACCCATGATCCGCCGCTTCAATCGCGATAACCCGCAAGCCGCAGGTAGCGTTCGCCTTCCGATTGCAGCTGCGCATCGCTCGCCGCCAACTGGGCCTGAGCTTCGGCCAGGTTTTTCCGGCAGCCATTCCAGCGGCAATCCGGCAGCTGTTTGCTCAGTGAATTGGACGACACATTCGCGGCGCTCGCCTCCAATCGCTCGCCATTGCTCCAATCCATCCGCCACTCGGTGTCGGGCAAGTGCTCGGCACCGTTGTCGTAATGCAATTGCCCACGGTAGCGCATCAGCTTGCCTGCGAAGAACAGCCAGGTTTCGCGCTTGACCGCTACGTGCCCCTCGATCGCCCGCTCGGCGCCCGCTTCGGCCAGCAGCTCCACCTGCGCGAGGGGACCGCTTTGGGTCAGATGCAACCACACGCCCTTGGGCGCGTTGTAGTGCTTCAAGCCGTACCAGCGCGGTGTGCTATCCGGCATCACGACGGTGCTGATGCGTTCCTTGGCACTATACGAATAGAGTCGCCTGGGAAACTGATTGAGCTTGACGGCAGCCGGCACGCGGCCGGTCCTGGCCCAGTCCGGCGATGCCTCAAGCCGCTCCTGCAGGTCCAGGCTCAAGTGCCCCGGCCATGCCAGCTGTCGCACGCTGCCGTCCGGCGCCTTCAGGTTGGCACGCAGGGTCGTCACCGCCATAGGATCGCCAGGGTGGCTATCTCCCCCTGGCGTTCTGACGGCGAGATCCACCATCTGATAACCGGGTACATCCTGCTTCGGGAAGACCAGCGCAATACTCAGGGGTTGCTTGCGTCGCTTGGAGAACCCCCGCCGTGCCTCCCACGACAAATCGCGGGCCCAGCTTGTAAACAAGGGCTCGCGCCACAGCGCCTCCGCCGGTGCGCGCAATTGGGCATGGCTGAAGCTGTAATGCTCGGCAGGTGTTTCGGGCAACTCGAAGCGCAGCTTCAGCGGCTGCCCCGCACTGCCCTGCAACACCTGTGCGCGAACCGTCACTTGGCGCCGCACCGGCAAGCTTTCCATCTCGAAACGAGGCGCCGGGACACAGACGGTACCGACCATGCAGGTGAACAGCTGCAAGCTGGGCCGCGTCTTCTGCGTCTTGCCCTTGCTACCGATAGAGGGGAAGTAATAGGCAACGAGCTCAGCCCCCGTCCATACTTGCGGCCACAATCGCGCCTGGGTCGATTCATCGAGGTAGGCAATGGAGCTGTCGGCCAGTTCGACCTCCAATGACAGCGACGCCGCCTGCAGGGGCACAACAGATGAGGCCACCAGCAATGCAGCGGTCGCGATGGCGCGCCGCAGGGTCGTTCTGCTAGCCGAATTGGCGAAAAACAGGATTGTTTGAATGAGCATTCTCCCTCCATGGAAATGAAACGACACATCGATACAGCACCACTCAGGAAGCAGCAATGACCAGCATCATGGACCCCACCTTGCGCGGAACCGGCAGGATCACCGGCGCGTTCTTCAACCCGGCGGGGGATATCGCCGCCGTGGTCTCGGAGTTTGCGTTGCTGGTCAATCCGCCCGCGCGCGCGGCCTATGGCGGCACCGGCTTGCGTTATCGGCTCGGCCTGTACCGACGTGGCGAGCCGGTGCCGTTCGCCATCTTCGACGAACTGTGCCTGCCGATCAACGACGTGGGTTTCCACCCCACCCTGCCCCGTATCGTGATCGGCGCCGGCCGCTATGACGGCGGCTACCTGTTCGAAGGCGAGCTGGCGGTGTGGAACTGGCAGACCGGCCAGAGCCGGCGCCCTTTTGCCGATATTCCCGAAGTGGTGCGCTGCCGCTACGACGCCAGCGGCGAGCGGATCGAAGCCTGGGTGCGGCCATGGAACGAAGAATGGGACGGGCTGGACGACAGCGACTGGTCGGTGATCCTCGACACCCTGTTCCTGGTGCAGGCCGATGACAGCGAGGCAGCCTGGGCTG
Source organism: Pseudomonas sp. GW456-L12 (assembly GCF_059424045.1). Classification (NCBI taxonomy): domain Bacteria; kingdom Pseudomonadati; phylum Pseudomonadota; class Gammaproteobacteria; order Pseudomonadales; family Pseudomonadaceae; genus Pseudomonas; species Pseudomonas sp. GW456-L12. The sequence goes on along the minus strand of NZ_JBWKZA010000035.1, from coordinate 23,928 downwards.
GGCAAGCGCCCGCGGTGCTGGAACTGGACCCGGCCGCGACCGTCGAGGCCTCGGGCCTTGCCGCAGATGACCAGCGCCCACCAGCCATGCGCCTGGCCCACTGGCTGGGTCTGCCCGAGCTGGAATGCCGGGGCGCGATCCGCGATATCGCCTGGCTCGGCCCGGACCGCCTGGGCGTCACCCACGACGGCTGCCTGCTGGATATCTACGGCACGGACGGCAGCCGGCTCGCCCACCATGGCGGTTCGGGCTACGGCGCCGAGATCCTGCGCGGGGCCGGTGTGCATGTGCACGGGGTGCTGGTGCAGGACGGGCCCGAGGCCTATCGCCGCGATTCCCGCTTGTATGCCCTGACGGACAACGGCCTGGTCCTGGTACAGGAATACGACGATGAATACACCTTTTCGGCCGCCAGCGACGGCCGCCTGCTGGGGCGGCGCAACCGCCTGAGAGGGCCCGGCTCGAAGGCCGTCGACGTCCTGCTCGACCCGACTCGCGACAGTGTCCAGCCCGTCGATGTCGGCCACTACGACTGCTTCAACCACTACATCGGCATCAGCGGCGCGCCCCATCTGTTCGCACTGCAGGGTACGCCGGCCAGTTCCCACGAACACAAGTACCTGTGCATCGTCCAGCCCGACGGCACGCTGCAAAGACTCTGGCCGCTGCTCAGGCAGGACGGCACCCGGGCCAGCCACGCCATGGAATGCCGCGGCGCTTATGTGGCGGATGCCCTGGGCGCGAGCGTGGTCATCGCCGGCCAGCACTACAACCCTTCGGTCGGCGATGCGTACCAGGGCTTCATCTACCGCCGGCACCTGGAGCGCGGCCAGGAACTGTGGCGGCATTCCACCCCGGCCTCGCCCAGCGCGATCGTCCACCTGCCCGAAGCCGGCCTGGTGGCGGCGGCTTTCCTGGACGGAACGCTCATGCTGATCGATGCCCGCAGCGGGCAGCTACGGCTGAACGCCAAGGCGCGGATCGACGGCTTGCCGACCCTCATCCATGCCATGGACGCCCACGCCGGGCAACTGGCGCTGGGCACCGTGGATGGCCGGATTGCCGTGAAGCCGGTCGCTGATCTGCTAGGCGCCAATGACATCCGGGGATGGGTAGAGATCGGCTGAGTCATGCCTCTCTCCAGGCCTGCACGCCCAGGTAAAAACCGATTCTCTGGGCGCGGCAGGCCGAGGTTCTCAGATCAGGACAGTGCTTCTTCGCAGTACCGAAAGAGCTCGCCCAAGGTGAATTGCGGCCACTGCGTAATCCAGGAATCATTTATTCGCATGCGCTTACTTTTGTGAAAACCACACTTTGACTTTTCGTTTAACCGGGAGCGCAAACAGATGAATAAATATGCAAGAAAAAGCAATCCACCCAATAAATGGATGCTCTGAAATTATCTCGGGCCGATTCCCCAAGAACAGAAAGTCATCATTCTGAAGAATGTCCATGTAAGGCACGACAAAAAGACCATTGAGCACCAAACAGAAATAAAACCTGGCGTAATTCAAATCGCTGCTAGAGAGGCGCACCTTCAGAAAGTAGGCAACACTAATGCCACAGGCGGCCAAAACAGGAAAAACCCACAAAATCATTTTCCGGATTCTCGGTACACCTGCTTTCCTGTTTGGACGTCGGTATATATTTCAAAACCCATCGCGCCTGCCCCCATGTTTTTATAGGATCGTACATAGTCTGCTCTGACGTATCGAAACAAGCGCCAGGCATCTGGTTTTAATACAAATCGACCAAGAGCATATGTAGACAGCCCTAAGTCGGCCGAACCATAGACCATATTTCCTTCGCGGGCCCCGTAACCGACTGCCTTGGCTGCAGCTTGATACCCCTTCCTGACTGGGCCTTCTGTATCAATGCGGTCCTCTAAAAGATTACGCCCGTTTTCATAAACGTTATTTGCTCCATGGGCCATCATCGGCACACCCGCCACAAGACACAGCGTCCCGGCCGAGCCGTAGCAGATCCCTGCGCCTGTTACAATTTGCATTGCCCCAGCGATGGTACCAGCACCTTTCTTGGCAATTTCCCAAGACTGACTCAGCAAGCTGCTCTGTTCGTTTTTTATATCCGCCAGACCCTGTTCAGGACTTTTTTTGCCTTGTGCTACATCACTAACAATGCTGCTTGCGTAATAAGAAACCTCACGATTGAACTGCAAACGCAAAGTGCCATTTTTAATGTGTCGGGCACCTAGCGTGCAGGCTTGATTCGCCAGGTTTCCTGCGGCCTTACTTACCATCCAATAATCACAACTGCCTGGCGTGCAACTCTCCCTTAAAGGTCCCACTCGTTACTCCCCCACGAGCTATGTCCGCTGGTGCCTGCTACGTGATGCGTCCAAGTAATATCGCGATAGCGAATCGCAAGATGTTCTTGAGGCTCAGCGTCGTTCTGCAAAACAATGTGAGGCATCTCAACGGTCAGGTCGGCGATAATTCCACCGCTAATTTCTACCGTGTAAAATTTTTCCTGATAACCAAATGAAGAAATTCGGTAGAAACTAATTGAACAGGCTATTTCCTCTCTGCTTGAGAGCGCTTGAGCAAGCAAGGGAGATGACTTGTCAATATTTTTTGTGACGGTAATTGGTCTGTGTGTTGGCTTATTGATATTGCCAATATTGACCATGTTGTGGCTGTAAGACAGCACCATGATTTCGTCGGTATGCGCCGCCTGGCATTTGTTGCCGATGGAGTCCTGGGTTGAGCAGCCCGCAGAAATCAGTCCTTGGGCCTTGCCGGTTATGGTCATGTAACCGTGATTAGCCATACGTGACCCTCCTTTTAGTCAGCTGGCCATCCTATTGAAAGAAGTTACAGGCGTGTTGTAGGGAATTTCCGAAATTTGTGCAGTCCTCAAGTCGCCCATCGGCAATGTGCTGCTGGATGCTCTGTGAAGCCTGGCGATACCCAGGGATGGGTGGAAATCGGCTGAGTCAGCCGCAGACAAAAACGCCACTCCCGGGAGTGGCGTTTTTTTATTGGCTGAACAACTTAGAACTGCGCCTTGAGGGTCATGGTGAAGTTGCGCGGATCGCCGTAGTAGTTGCCGAAGCTTTCGATGCCGATGGTGGAGTAGTAGCGCTTGTCGAACAGGTTGTTGCCGTTGAGCGCCAGCGACCAGGTGTCGTCGATGCGGTAGCCGATGCGGCCGTTCCACACCGCGTAGCCGGCCTGGGTGATTTTTTCGCCGGTGACCTGCGAGACCCGGAAGTTGTCGCTTTGCGCGTTGACCCCGGCGCCGATGCTGAAGCGCTCGAACGCGCCATCGAGGGCATAGTCGCCCCACAGGCGCAGCATATGGCGCGGCACATAGCTGTTGAACGCGGCGCCATTGAGCCCGCTGTCGATGTCGTCCAGGGTCTTGGTCTGGGTATAGGTGTAGCCGGCCAGCAGTTGCAGGCGCTCGATGACCTCGCCGCTGATTTCGGCTTCGAAGCCCTGGGCGCGGACCTTGCCGGAGTTCAGGTAGCAGTAGCCGTCCGATGACGCACAGCTGGAGTTGTAGTCGGTCTGCGCCAGGTCCTTCTGCACGGTCTGGAACAGGTTGAAGGCGCTGTTCAGGCGCCCTTCGAACCATTCGCCCTTGATCCCCAGCTCGTAACTTTCCCCCACCAGCGGCTTGAGCGCCGAGCCGCTTTCCGAGCGGAGGTTGCCCTGGGGCGTGAAGATCTCCGCGTAGCTGGCATAGGCGGTCAGGTTATCGTTGAGGTCCAGCAACAGGCCGGCAAAGGGCGTGACCTGGCCGGTCTCGGTGCTTCTGGCGTGCTCCGAAGTGCCCGAGTTGAGGAACACCGAATCGCTTTTCGAGCGGTACCAGCTGACCCGGCCGCCGACGACGAAGGTCAGGGGCTCCGCCAGCTTGAGCCGCAGGGTCGAGTACAGGCCACGCTGTTCGGTGACGGTCTTCACCGGGCCACCGCGGCTCGAGTTCTCAATGAAGTAACTGTCGTCCGGTTTCGGGATATGCCGGTCCGGGTTGAACACGTTCTGCTGCTGCGGCAGGAAGGCCACCGAGAAGAAATCGTCCTTGTCCGCGCGGCTGCCGTTGACCCCCACCACCAGCTCATGCTGCAGGCCGAACGCGGTGAACTTGCCGTCCAGGTAGGCATCGAGGCCGTAATCGACCTGGTCGTAGTCGTACAGGCTGCCGAGCATGCCGGTGGTGTCGACGCCGGGGGTCACCGCGCCGGAGGCGAAGGCGTATTTGATGTCCTGGGTGTTCTTGGTATAGACGCCGGCGACCTTCAGCGCCCAGTCGTCGTTGAGCTGGTGCTTGAGGTCGCCGAACACCGTGGTGCGCTTGCTGCGCCAGGTGTTCCAGGACGGGTCGAGGCAGGTCGAGCGACTGAGTTTCAGGTCGCTGCCGTCCTTGTAGCGCGGCAGGCCGCCCCAGCACGGGTTGGCGTCGACGTCTTCATAGGCGATGCCCAGGCCGAGGGTGGTGTCGGGGCTCAGGTCGAAGTCGAGCGCGCCGTAATACACCTGGTCCTTGCGACTGGCGTCGTCGATGAAGTAACGCCGGCTCTGCTCGGTCACCACCGCACGACCACGCAGGGTACCGGACTCGTTGAGCGGGCCGCCGGTGTCGACCTGGCCGCGGTAGTTGTCCCAGCTGCCGCCGGACAAGGTGACTTCGGTCTGCGGCGTGCCCTGGCCGCGCTTGCGCACGAAGTTCACCCCGCCGGCGGTGCCGCCCGCGCCTTTCATCATCCCGGCGGCGCCACGGAGGATTTCCACCCGGTCGTAATAGGCCATGTCGCCGCTGAAGCTGTCGGCCTGGGCATACTGGTTGCCCATGTCCAGCGGCACGCCGTCGTACTGATACTGGCCCGACATGCGAAAGCCGCGGGAGTAGAAATACTTGCCGCCCATGGTCGAGTCGTAGACGGTGATGCCCGGGGTCTTTTCCATGACCTGGTCGATGCTGTGCAGGTTCTGGTCGTCGAGCATCTTGCGGGTCATCACCGTTACCGATTGCGGGGTCTCGCGCAGCGAGTGCTGGCCCTTGCCGATGGTCACCGCCCCGGTGGTGTAGGAGCCGCTGCCCTCGGTGGTTGCCCCCAGCAATTGGCCGTCGATGTTGGTGGCGCCCAGTTCCAGCGCCGAGCCGAGCACCGGCACCGCGCGCAGCACATAGCTGCCGTTGGCCTGGGGCTCGGCGCGCAGACCGCTGCCGCGCAGAATCCGCGCGAAACCTTCATCGACCCCGAACTGGCCCTTGAGCCCGGGCGATTGCCGGCCCTGGGTTTGCTGCGCATCAAAGGAAATCGCCGCCCCGGCGGCGCTGGAAAAACGGGTCAGCACATCCACCAGGCTGCCGGCGCCGATGTCGTAGGCGCGGACCTGGCTCTGCTGCGCCACGGCCCCTGTGGCCGGGTCGGCATTCGCCGAACAGGCGCTGGCCATGGTGGTTGCCAGCAAAGCGACTTTCACTGCGTTCGCCAGACGACCTGGCGCGTTCACCCGAGACATGCTCCCTCCCCCAAAACGGTCAATAACAACTCACTGAGGGATGAGCCGAACGGTGCGCTCGAAAAGTGCAGGCGCCGCAGAATTTTTTATCCAAGGTGCCTGTTCAGCGCGAATCGGCCCGGGCGACCTGGACCCAGAAACGGCTGTAGCGGGTCACGCGCAAGGCAAACCCACTCTCCAGCGCCGCCAGGGCCAGGTCGGTGTCATCGATGGGAAAGACCCCGGAGACTTTCAGGTCGCCGATGGCCGGGTCCCAGCGCAGCACGCCGGGGCGATAGCGCGACAGGTCGTTGAGCAGCGCCGCCAACGGCCGGTCGATGGCGATGATGCTGCCCTGCTGCCAGGCGCCCACCGAAACGTCGTTGCCCCGTGGCGTGCCCAGGCTGCGCTCGTCGAACGCCAGCCGCTTGCCGGCCTCGACGCGCATCGCCGGACCGCCGCCCGGCACGCTGACCTCCACCGCCTTTTCCAGCACCGCCACCTCGCCGCCCCCGGCCTGGCTGCGCACGATAAAACGCGTGCCCAGCGCCAGCACCTCGGCGTGGCGGGTGACCACCTTGAAGGGCCGCTGCAATGGATCAGGCGCGGTGCTCACCAGGATCTCGCCCCACAGCAGCTCCAGCACCCGCTGGCGCCCATCGAAGCGCAGGTTGACCGAGGTGTCAGTGTTGAGCAGCAGGCTGCTGCCGTCCGCCAGGCGCAATTCGCGGCGCTCGCCCACCCGGGTGCGGTAGTCGCACATCAGGTTCTGCGCGGCCTGGCTGCGCCAGCCCAGCCAGCCCAGGGAACCGGCGCAGGTCAGCAGCAAGGCGCTGCGCAGCACCTGGCGTCGGGAACTATTGCCGGCCTGGCTCAAGGTCGGCGCCGCCAGGGCGCCCGGCACGCTGGCCATCTGCTCGGCCACGGCGGCCATTCTCTGCCAGGCCTGGCGATTCAGTGGATCGGCCGCCAGCCAGCTGTCCCAGGCGGCCCGGTCGGCGTCGGTCGCCGTGCCGGAATGCAGGCGGGCATACCAGCGCGCCGCGACGCCGATGGCCTTCACTTCCTCGGCAGGCAGGCTCATGGGAGTTGCAACTGGATCTGCATCAGGCAGCAATGCTCCATGGCCTTGGCCATGTGGTTGTTCACCGTGCGCACGCTGACGCCCAACTGCTCGGCGATTTGCGGGTAGGTCAGGCCACTGAACTGCGACAGGATAAAGGTCTGCTTGACCCGCGGCCCCAACCCTTGCAGCAGGCGGTCGATCTCCATCAACGCCTGGAACAGGATCGCCTGTTCCTCCGGCGACGGCTGCAGGGCCTCGGGCATGGCGGCCAGCACGTCAAGGTAGGCCTGCTCCAGCGAACGCCGGCGAAACAGGTCGATCAGCAGGCCCTTGGCAATCATCGACAGGTACGAGCGCGGCTCGCGGATGTCCAGCGCGGAGCGGGCCTTGATCACCCGGACGAAAGTGTCCTGAGCCAGGTCCGCGGCATCGAAGGCGTTGCCCAGGCGCTTGCGCAGCCAGCCCTGGAGCCAACCGTGATGGTCACAATACAGATCGTTGACAGCACTGCGTAAGGACAAGTCGTTGGCGGGCATGACAATGGAATAATTCGCGACTGATAATGACTCGCATTGTCATGTACGCCATCGCGGCTTGCAACAAATACCTGTGGCCGCGGCTCCAGGCGCGTTGGAGCGACAACCCTCCCCTTCGACCTTGGGGCTGGCTGTACTTGATCGCGACGCGGAACCGCCCTGACGGCTAACCCGTGCAATCGCTCGTCTAGGCAAAAAACCGGTTCGCCGGACGTGGCAGCCCAAGGTTTTCGCGCAAGGTGGCGCCCTCGTATTCGCGACGGAAAATCCCCCGCCCCTGCAATTCGGGAACGACCTTGGCGACGAAGTCGTCGAGGCCGCCCGGCAGCCAGGAAAACATGATGTTGAAACCGTCGCTGCCGCGCGTCTCCAGCCATTGCTGCATGTCGTCGGCGATGCTCCGGGCGGTGCCGACAAACGACAGGCCGGCGTATCCACCGAGGCGCTGGGCCAGTTGACGGACCGTCAGCTGTTCGCGATCGGCCAGGGCCAATACGCGCTCGCGGGCGCTCTGGCTGGCATTGGTCTCGGGAATCGGCGGCAGGAAAGCGTCCGGATCGAACTGCGTCGCGTCCGTGCCCAGGGCGATGGACAGCGAGGCAATCGCGCTCTCGTAGTGCACCAGGCTGTCGAGGTGCGCGTGGATCCGCCGTGCTTCCTCCTGGGTATCGCCGACCACCACGAAGGCCCCGGGCAGGATCTTCAGGTGCTCGGGGTCGCGGCCGACGGCGAGCATGCGCCGCTTGATATCGGCATAGAACGCCCGGCCCTCCTCCAGCGTGCCGGGGGCGACAAAAATCACCTCCGCCGTTTCCGCGGCCAGCTGGCGCCCGGGCTCCGACGCGCCTGCCTGCACGATCACCGGCCAGCCCTGCACCGGGCGCGCGATGTGCAGCGGCCCGCGCACGTTCAGGTGGCGGCCGGCATGGTCGAGGCGGTGCAGCTTGTCCGGGTCGAAATACACTCCGCTGTCGGCATCGCGCACGAAGGCGTCGTCCGCCCAGCTGTCCCAGAGCCCGGTGACCACCTCATAGAACTCCCGCGCCCGGGCATAACGCTGGTCGTGGGCAAAGGCCTGCTCCAGGCCGAAGTTCAGCGCGGCGTCGGGATTGGCGGTGGTGACGATGTTCCAGCCGGCGCGACCGTTGCTCAAATGATCGAGGGAGGCGAAGCGCCGGGCGATATGAAACGGCTCGTCGTAGGTGGTCGAGGCCGTCGCCACCAGGCCGATGCGTTCGGTCGCCTGGCTGAGGGCGGACAACAGGGTGAAGGGTTCGAACGAGGTGGCGGTATGGCTGCGCTTCAAGGCGTCGATGGGCATGTTGAGCAAGGCCAGGTGATCGGCCATGAAAAACGCATCGAAACGCGCCCGCTCCATGGTCTGGGCGAAACGCTTGAGGTGGGCGAAGTTGAAGTTGGCATCGCGATAGGCGCCCGGGTAGCGCCAGGCGCCGGTGTGGATGCTGACCGGACGCATGAAGGCGCCCAGCTTGAGTTGGCGTTGCGCAGGCATGGCAAGCTCCTTGTGACGGCTCCTGGGTCAAGCGGCCCCGCAGCATCGACCGGGCGAACTTGGCCTGTCCAATAATCAAAGGTGCTGGCTTATGCCGTTATGGCGCAGCGCGCTGTCCGGCCCTGGACAGCCCCGCCGCCGCGGACGCCTGGAGGGCGGCAAGCATTCGCGGCGGGTTGAGGATGGCTCGGCACGCAGGAACCGCAATCGGCAGCCCAGCCTTCAAAGGTAGCTGAGGACGAAAGTCAGCGTGCCGTCGGCCTTGCCACTGGAAACCTGATTGGCAACCTGGATGTACCGGGCCGCCAGCTTCAACGAATTGATCCCGCCGCTGGCCAGCCCCATCATCTGCGGCTGCCCCAGGAGCATTGGCGTGTGGTTTGCCGTGGAAGCATTGAGCACCTGGATGCCGACCCCTGTCGCCGACTGCGCCGAAGAGGACAACCTGATGGTCCCCGGGTAGCCACCGACCTGATAGGTATTATCCAGGGTCAGGTTGACCCTGGCTCCCGCATCGCAGCGCAGGTCGATGGAGAAGTTCTTTTCCTGCGTCATGCTGCCCGGGCCGCGAAAGCTGTTCGCATCCACCCTGCCCATCTTCACCAGGATGCTGTTCTCCATCACGAAGCAGGACGACACCGCCACATTGACCAGGGGAAAAGTGAAGGTGTTGAGCTTCTTTTCATACAGACCACCCAGGACAGACTCAGGGCTGCTCATCACCGAGAAGTCCGGAAATCGAAAACTCCCCCCCGCCACATCCCCCAGCTTGATCAACTCGAAGGTGTGTTGGAGCGCGTAATATTTGTCCCCTCCCAGATAGGGAAAGGAGACGCCAGTCATGGGACTGGTGCTGTTGAGATCGGTACTGCTGAACGCATAGTTTCCCATGGGCGCCGACAGGCTCCACCTCAATCCGATCCCACTGTTGCTCGTCCTGAATGCCCCACGACTGACCCCAACCGCCGCATTGGAAGACGACTTGAAGTATTGGGCATAGCTCCCGGTTGGAAAGAAGCGGTTATTACATCGAATAGGGGTCTTGACCTCCACGGATGCCAGTACGCCGCCAACCGGGACGTCCCGTTGCACAACCAGCGAGCTGGAAAAAGGAACACTGATAACAGCGGGACCTAAAGGAAGGCAGACATCGGAAAGGGCGGCGACCGAGTACGGGGAGAACACACTGCCGGCCGCCGTAAGCCCTACAGTCCAGGCACTGAGCCCACGAATGCGGAACAAGAAATACTCCTCAGGAATTGGATGACTTGTGCGGCAACGCTACATAGAAGCTTCGACAGTCGATATAAGATATTTCCTAAAAATCAGCTTCATTCCCCATGATCAATTAGTGAATCTTGCACATGGAAATAGTGAAGTCTCCGCGCGACCGCCGAGGTCAGCAATCTGCCCGGAACTGCTGAGGCTATCGCCGAAGACTATAAAGCTGAAACAGGGAGAGGAAGTTGCGATCGATTGAGCGCGGACCAAGGACCAAGACTGCTGGCAAACGATAGGAACAACGCCTTTTTGATCATGAGCAAGTTCATTTCTTTGTTGTTTTAGAGAACGAAACGACAGCACCGAGACTTTTGCGTTTCTAACTATGGTTATGAGCCACATCGCCTGAAGGGGGCAGTCCCTCGATGCAGCGGATCTTGTCAGTGCCCATTACTGGGCCCTTTGCATCTCATTTTTCTTTTTCGGCTGGATGACCATGTCGGTCCGAGGGTGCGGCTCGGTGATCTTGCTACCGGTGGCGCGACCAACACTGGCAATCTGCTTGACGGTGTCGTAGACAATTTTCTCACCCAAGGTGGTATTGCCTGCGCTGATTACTTTGGCTCTGTCGATCAGAATGATGCGGTTCTGCTGGGTCAGATATTGAATGGTCACGGCATATGCCTGGGCCGGTTCAGGGTCTGTAGCTTTTTGCAATTGTTCGAAATAGGCCAGGTTGCCCACGGAGGTGACGACATCGACCTCGTTGTGGCTGCCCTTTTTCATGGTGACAGTCACAGTGTCGCCGGTGATCTTCATCGAACCCTGGGTAATGATGACGTTGCCGGTATAAGTAGCAAAACCTTGCCTGTTATCAATTTGACTGCGGTCGGCCTGAACTCGAATGAGTTGCTCACTGTCGTTCGGCAGCCCCCAGGCGTTCATGCTTCCCAGTGCCATGCCCAAGCCAAGCAAAACAGGAAAATATTTAACGAACTTCATGCCATCCACTCAATCACCCCTTGAGAGCGCAACTGATTCGAGCTGCCACAATGCACGATCTTGGTCTTGCAAAAAACGTGGGAATGGAGATTCAGATTGTTCTGAAGAACGCTGGACAGCAACAGCTAGCAACCGACGCCTGCTTCTATACCGAATGGGCCGAAAGCGACTTGAACAAGGCGGCTGGCGCTCACCGAGGCAAAGGCCCACCGAGCTGGGCCCGATTTTCCCCTGCCCCCCTTCGGTCACCACAACGTCGGGCTGGAGTGACCTTTTTTTGCTGACCGAATGAAACTCGCGGCAGAACCTTCAGCGACACTTCGTAAATAACGAACCATGGGTGAGGAATAATCGATTTTTCTTCACCGCGATCTCCCCACTAGCATGAACCGTTGGCTCCAGCACACGCCCAGACCGGGAGAACGGCATGCAGCCCCTGCACATCGGCGAACCCTGGATGTGGTTCGCCTTCATCATCTTCGTTCTGGCCATGCTGGCCCTGGACCTGTTTGTCCTCGGCGGACGCAAGGCCCATCGTGTATCGGTACGCGAAGCGTCGTGCTGGGTGATTGCCTGGTCCACGCTGGCGCTGGCCTTCGCGGGATTGCTCTGGTGGTATCTGCAGGGCGAGTTCGGGCCTGAGATCGCCCAACGCAAGACCCTGGAATTCCTTACCGGCTATCTGATCGAGCAATCGCTGTCGATCGACAACATGTTCATCTTCGTGATGATCTTCGGCTACTTTTCCGTGCCCCCGGAGTTGCAGCGCCGGGTGTTGCTGTACGGTGTGCTCGGGGCGATCGTGATGCGCGGGGCGATGATTTTCGCCGGCGTGTGGCTGGTGTCGCAGTTCGCGTGGCTGCTGTATGCGTTCGGCGTGTTCCTGATCATCTCCGGGATCAAGATGCTGCTGTTCGCCCATCGGCAGCCCGACCTCGCCAGGAACCCCCTGTTGCGCTGGATACAGGACCATCTGCGGATCACCAGCGGCTTTCATGACGAGCGTTTTTTCGTCAAGCAGGACGGTCGGCGCTGGGCCACGCCGATGTTCCTGGTGCTGGTGCTGATCGAGGCCAGCGACCTGATGTTCGCGGTCGACAGCATCCCGGCGATCTTCGCCATCACCACCGACCCGTTCATTGTGTTCACCTCGAACATCTTCGCGATCATGGGCCTGCGCGCCCTGTACTTCCTGCTGGCCGACATGGCCGAGCGCTTCCACCTGCTCAAATACGGCCTGGCGATCGTGCTGGTGTTCATCGGCAGCAAGATGACGCTGATGCCCTGGCTGCACATGCCGGTGGAATGGTCGCTGGCCACTGTCGGCGGAATCATTCTGGCTTCGGTGCTGCTGAGCCTGATCACCAGTCGCAACAAATCGCCCGACGAGGACCGGATGCGCATCCTGTAAAGCACCGAACAACAATGCTCGGCCGGACACCACAGAGGGATGTGGCAAGGCCTGACAGCGTCGGCTGATCGCCTTGAAACCTGGCACGCGGTGCCCGTACACCAGGGCTTTCGCCCGGTCCCGAACAATGCCCCCGCGACACCACGATCAGGCCAGCAGGCGCGCCTTGAAGCCCTCCACCCACTCGCGGACCATGGCCGAGTACGGCGCCTGCGGGCTGGCCAGCGCTTTTATCTGCCCCAGGATCTGCTCCTGAAGAAAGCGCAAGCGCCCGGCGATACGCCTGTCGCGTAACCTGCTGTCCCGATCAGGCCCGTCGACAATCGGGATCTCCGGGTCAGGGTCCAGCTCCTGGGCCATCAGCCCCATTTCCACCGTCAGCATTTCCAGGAACTCCAACTGGCGCAGCACGCGTGTGCGCTCCTGCACTAGCCCGAGCCGGTTCAAGCCATAGACATGGATCGATACCGCGCCCCTGAGACTCAGCCCATCGGCCAGGGCCTGTTCGATGACCGATTGCAGTTCCGGCCTGATCCCCGCCACACCGCCAGCCAAGGCCAGGCCACCGCTGTCATGGGCACTGGGTAGCACCAGGCCGATCAGATTGCCGCTATCGACATGAAACCGCAGGTGCTCCTGCGGCTGATCCCGACACGGATCCAGCAGCAACGCCTGTTCAGCGCTAAAGTCCCGGGCCCCCACCGCTGCTCGCTGGCCGAGGATCGGAAAGCTGTCCTGCTTGCCAGTCTGCATCACACTGGAACGACTGAACGCCTTTCCTTCATTGACCAGGCTGACCAGGCTGGCGGAAAGCCTGGGCGTCACCTGCCCGCTACGTCGGTTGCAATGGATACAGCTAGGCAACAGGTTTTCCCAGTCCATGGCGATCCACCAGTAGCCGGGATGGTCCGGCTCCTCGTATACGCGCCCCTTGGGTCGGTAGTGTTCGATATCCACCGGAGCACTGCCATAGTAGAAGCTCTCGCAGTAGGCACATTTGCCATGGAACAACTCATGCAATTGCTTCTTGACGCTGTCTGACCTGTAGACGGCAAAGGCTGGCAATGCCCCCGCTGGCGCATTGAAGTAATCCTGGAGTTTCTGCAGTTCCTTGTTCGCCGGCGATTCGTCTCCCGACATAGCATCGGGAACGGCCACGCTCTCACGACTGACGGCGCGCATGATTCAGAGCCCCTCCAGAATGCCGAGGATGCGCTGCTTGGCCTCGACCCGCAGCTGCCCGAGCTTGTGCGTCGATACCCGCCGCCGATTATCCAGGTACTCGACAACAGCCTCCTGTACCAGCCGTTGGACCTCGGTGGAACCGACCGGCAAGGCAGCGCTGATATTGCGCTCAAGGCTACGCAGCCTTTCCTGCTGTGGCGGCGCCAGCAATTCCCCTCTTCCCCGGGCACCCAGCAGATCCGCCAGGTGAGCCAATTCACGCTCGGTATCTGGCTGGTCAGTGGAGGTCAGGCTGAAAAAGTCCGAGGTGAGCAACTGCTCGACAGTCAGTTGGCTGACCTCCGGCAAGCGGACCAGCTGCTCGACCATCACCGGCCACTGGATATCGGAGCGTTTTTCGCTGGGTACCCGCTGCATGACGATCACCTCACCGTCCTGCATGCCGCGCAGGCACAGCGGATCATGAGTGCTAGCAATAAAGGTGACCTGGGGCAGTGCCTGGCGCAGCGCCCGCATGATCTGGATTTTCCAGCGCGGGTGCAGATGCGCTTCCACTTCGTCGATCAGCACTACCGCCTGGGCCGTTTCCAGGCTTTCGAAATACGGGTTGATACGCCGATTCATCAAGCCCTGGATGATGTCGCAGGCCATCGCCAGTACCGAACGATAACCGGATGAAGCCAGGCTCAGCGGGGTCCGGCACAACAGCTGGTCATCCCCTGCTGCAGTAACGATCAGGCATCGCTGGTTCTGCTCGTCGCGCTCCATGACATCGAACGCACCTTCGATGGACAGGATGCCCCGCAGGGCTTGCACCACAGTGTTGAACTCGTCCGGCTTGAGGCCCAGCAGCCACTTTTCCGGGTTGGACAGCAAGGCTGTCGAGTCGAAAAGATTGATGATCGATTTGCTCGGACTGTAGCGCCGCACCTGCTTCTGATATTGCCGGAATGCGCCGTAAGCGAAGACCGGAGGCACAACGTGTGTGCCGTCGTGCCAGAACATCCCCTCCTCAATGGTCAGATCGCGCTTACTACCATCCTGAAACATCGCGACCACGGACGCTGAGCGGCATCGCGGCGCGCGCTCTACCCCCAGCAGTTCCGGGTCCAGGGGCAACGAGGAAATGTCGATCGGCAATTTGCTACAGGCCTTGTCGCCGCTGAGCACCAGGGCCGTGGCTTCCAGGATGGAGCTTTTACCGGCGGCATTTTCGCCAAGTATCAGCAGGGCCGGTTGAGGTGGCTTCGTACCTGAAATCCGCGTCGATTGTACAGCGGGCATCTGCAGTTCGAGCTGCTCGATGCCCTTGAAATTGTTGAAGCGAATCGATGCCAGTGGCGGGTATTCACGTGGCAAGGGTTTCACCCGTTGCGAAGCCGGGACGAATCGCTGTACCACGGACTCTGCCAACTGGGACTCAAGGTCTCCAAACCAGTCGAAGACATCAGCACTATTGGAGAGTGCTCGCAATGTCTCCTCGATACGCTCAGGAGCCAGTGCTGCCGGCGAGACCCTGGACTTTGCAAGCGCCAGGACGATACGCCGGCACAGCAGGTACCAGCAGCCGCCAAAGTCCAGCGCGGCGAAGTCGAAGAGCATGAACGGCGGGCTTTCGTCCCCCGACCGGAAGAACCAGCTGTCGATCAGTTCGTCAAAATAGCGCTTCAGCTTGATCTTGCGCTGCTTGAGTACCTGCAGACGATTGAGCTTGAAATGCTCGATCGTTACAGCCGCACGCTCGCTCAGCGCATAAAGTTGGCCCGATAGATCGACCGACAGATGGCGGGCCAGGCCGACTTGTTCGCAAGGGTCGAGCAGGAGTTGCTGCTCCTTGAGCGGGTAGTCGCGCCATAGCCCCATGTTCTCCTGGGCATAGGCCTCGATCTGCCGCGCCGAAGGCAAAGGCGAGCGGCTGCCCCGAACAGGAAAGTAGTCCGCTCGCTCGGGCTCGCAGCCCTTGCAGATGGCGTAGAGGTTTTCCCAGGCGCTGCTCAGCCAGACGTAATACAGGTGGGCATCCGGCGTTAGCTTCAATGGGCTGGCCTGCGACCTCGGACGAAATCGATAGATGGCCGTGGGGACCTCCGCCCGCTCGCAGAACGCACATTTGCCGTGAAACAGCCGGCTCAGGCCAAGACGGACGGAGTCTTCATTCAGATCGACAAGCGATTCCGGGACCCGACTCTGTGCCCTCTTGGTCTTGTCAGCCAGGAAATAATCGACCAGTACCTGCCTGTCGGCGTTGGCCTCCCGGCTCTGCAACAGGCTTGGCGGTGGTACGGAACTACGATCGAAGTACTGCATGACTCTCCTCCTTGAGAGACGGGCGGATGCTGTCGCGCCGTCTTGCGAAAGTCGGCAACTCTAATCGGCGTGAGCCAAAAAGTAGAGGCGTTTTTCATCTCCAGCGCCCTCCGCCTCAGAACGCTATATCCATTAAAAAAGGCGCTGGGATTTTCACTCCAGGCGCCTTGCTTCCCGCAACTGAGCTATCCGCCGACAAGCCCCACCAGCCAGGACAGGTCCGCGGCTTCAATCAGCTTGGCATAGGGCCCGACATGGAACGATGTATTGGCGAACAACGTATTGGACCCGGGCGCCCCGCCTGCTAACGTCAGCGCTAGCGACCCCGTAGCCCCCACCACTGACGCTGGACACCGACATGCCGACTCCCGAATCCACCCTGCTGCACAGCTGGCACCACAATGCCCAGGCCTGGATCGACGCCATTCGCGGCGGCGCCATTCAAAGCCGCGTCGAGGTCACCGACCAGGCGATCCTGCTGGCGGTGCTGGGCCGTCAGCCCGAGCGCGTGCTCGACCTGGGGTGCGGCGAAGGCTGGCTGTTGCGCGCCCTGGCGCAACGGGGCATCGAGGCGGTCGGGGTGGATGGCGATGCGGCCCTGGTGGAGGCAGCGCGGGCGGCGGGCTCGGCAACGGTGCATGTGGCCAGCTATGCAGCACTGGCGGAAGCGCAAGTAGACATCGGCCGCGACTACGAGCTGATCTGCGCCAACTTCGCCCTGCTGCACCAGGACATCATCCCGCTGCTGGCCGCCATGCACGCCCTGCTCGCCCCGGGCGGCGCGCTGCTAATCCAGACCCTGCACCCCTGGAGCGCCGCGGCCGGCGACTACCAGGATGGCTGGCGCGAAGAGACCTTCGCCGGCATCAAGGGCCAGTGGCAACCCATGCCCTGGTACTTCCGCACCCTGTCCAGCTGGCTCAACGCCCTGGACATGGCCGGCTTCCAGCTCGCCAGCCTGCAGGAACCGCAACACCCACAAAGCCCGGTGCCACAGTCGTTGCTGTTGGTGGCCGAGCGGCGCGGATAAGCGCTATCCGGCTGACTGACGCGACGTAGCGGTTACAGGCCAGCAGTCAGAGTCGCGAGTGCGGTAAAGGGCCACAACCCTTATCTAGATCGGGAGAACGAACCGGCGCTCGGCTCCCGCCTTGGTGTCTTCTGCGGGCTGCTCCGGCAAGAACCCGCAGCGTTCCACGACCTTGGTCGAGCCGAGATTTTCCGGGTAGACATAAGCCACCAGCTGCGTCAGTTGCCAGCGCGTCCGCGCTTGCTCGATCAGTTGCCGCAGCGCCTGTGTCGCGAGCCCCTGGCCGCAGGCGCTTTGGGCAATCCGATAGCCGACTTCGGCGGAGCGCTGCGCGGTATCGATGTTTTTCAGGTTGGCGCGACCGATGATGTTTCCGCTGCAATCCTCGATCACCAAGGGATACCAGGTGCCGGCCGCGAAAGCGGCCAGATAGCCCTCGATATGCCCGGCGACGCCCTGCAACGAATAAAAGGCCGGGGCGCGCGCCTCGATATGGGATTCGAACCACTCACGGTTCCGGGTTTCGAACGCCAGCAGCGCTTGCGTATCGGTACGGCTCAGCTCGCGCATTTTGAATGGCGGCATACACACCTCTGCTTTTTCTTATGGGTAACTGCAAGGACTTGCCCACCTGTTGGCCGTTCCTGCAGGAACTTCAGGGTACGGGCCAGGTCGATAGCAGCCCCTTCATCGGTCATGACGGGACAGTGAACAAACCCCGGCCGAGCAGCGCTGAAGGCCTGTTTTACGCCAGTGCCGTCGATGATCAACCGAGTCTGCCCCCTGATGCCAACCAAGAGTTTTCTGCCGGGTCTGATCCTGGCGCTCTGCGCAGCCGCGTCGCATTGTTCGGTTGCGGCCGAGCGCAAAGCCTCTCAGCAAAGTAACAACGCCTCAACAACCCTGATTGAATCCGCCTCGCAGCAGTATGCAGATGGCCAGTTGGACCAAGCCGCTGCCACGCTGGAACGGGCCCTGCATATCCAGCCGAACAATCCCGCGACGCTGCATTACCTCGGTGTGTTGCGCCTTCAGCAAGGGCAGTATCAGCAGGCTGAAGCGCTGGCGACGCGCTCCAATATGCGGGTGGGTCACAACGTCGCTCTACGCAATCGCAACCTCCAATTGATCCAGGCGGCGCAGAAGGCCCTGGCGTCGAATAACCCACCCAACGCCGACGAGCGTCTTGTTGCCGTACGGGAAGGCCTGGAAGAAGAGGTTAAAAGGCGCCGTGAAGCAGAAACTGTCGCCGCCGAGCAGCCCACGCCGGACACTGAACGCCACACTGAGCCCCTCACCCGCGAAGCGGCGGAGAACGCACCGAACTGGCCGACGGGTGACAGGCCAAGTCCCGAAGGGCAACTGCGAATGACTTCCGCCGAGCCAACCCCCACGTACGACGAGATTGAAATTCCCCGTGGCCATCGACCGCCTCCGGGTAAATGTCGAATCTGGTTTCCTGATCGCCCGCCGGGGCATCAACCCAAACCCGGCAAATGCAAGAAGCTGCGCGATCGGGTTCCGTCCGGAGCCTATCTGGTGCAGGGTTGAGTTTCCGAGTGCCTGCTTCTGACCGCGCTCTGCCGATCATGCATAACCCACAGGAAAACCGGGATCGCTTCACCCCTCAGCCCTCGCCCCCAAGGCGTCACTTTCAACCGTTTCCAGGGCCAGGGCTTGGAGCAGCACCTGCTGCAGAATGGCAAAGAAACAGCTGATATGAGCCTGCTTCAATGCCTGTGGCCGGGTCACCAGGTAGACCTCCATATCGGGAAGCTGGAGCTGCGGGAACAACTCAATCAAGTTCTGCGCCAGCACCCGCGGCAGTACTGCCACCCCCAGGCCACGCCTCACCGCGTCCAGCTGCAGGGCGAACGAGTTCACGCTGATCTGCGCGCGCTCCAGGCCCGCGGCCTTGGCCGCGCGCACTTGCGGCAACATGTCCAGCGGCGGCAGCAGGCCAATATTGACGGCCGTGGCCGGCGTCACCTGTGGAAACCGCCGCAGATAATCCGCAGCGGCGAAGACCCCGTAGGCAAGCCGGCCCATGGGTCGATAAATCAATGACGGCTCGCCCAGGTGCGCGGTGCGCACCGCAATATCGGCCACGCCGCGCACGATCTTGTGAAAGTCGGCGGCTACCAGCAATTCCACCGTGCAACGTGGGTGAAGCGCGGTGAAGCGACTCGCAGCTTCCAGCACGCACGACGCAAAGCCCTCCCCCGCACTGACCAGGACACTGCCCGACAGCTCGCTGTCCAGCGCGGACAGGCCGGTCACGGTTTGCCGCCTCAAGCCCGCTTCCGCCGCCTGGGCAACCTCCACCAGGGACTGGCCCCGCGAGGTCAACCGGCATCCTTCGACACCACGCTCGACGAGCGGCTCGCCCAGCGCCTCCTCAAGCTGGGTCAACCGACGGGACACGGTAGACGCCGCGATCCCCAGCAACTGGCCCGCTTGCAGAAAGCTGCCACGCCGCGAGACGGCCAACAGCAGGCGAAGATCGTCCCAATTCGCTTCCGACACCATGTTTCATCTGCTCCCTGATTTGCATATATGCAAAGCCATTATGCAGGAGTCGCTGTTTTTCGAGAGGGAGCTCGACGGTATATCTACAGGCCCTGGAAACAACTGGAATGGACTGTATGCCGATTGGCCCCAACGACTACGCGCAACACGCCGCCAATGCCTTCAACCGCCGCGATGTGGAAGCGCTGCTGGTGATGGTGAGCGAAGACTTCACCTACCTCGATGGCATGGGGATACAAGTGGGCCGCGAGGCCATGCGCCAACGAGAAACCGCGCTGTTCGAAGCCTTCCCCGATGCCCATGTGATCTTCAACCCGTTCGCCGTCGGGGCCGATCGTCTGGCGCTGACGGCCATGCTGAGCGGCACCTTTGCAGCGCCCCTGGTGCTGCCGGATCGGGTGCTTGCGCCCCATGGACGCTTTATTGCCGTGCACTACGCCGCACACTTCACCTTCAAGGACGGGTTGGCCATCCATCAAGAGGTGTTCTTCGACAGCGCGGTGTTGATGCCGTCAGCCGAACCGAGTGAGGGCTGAGCCATGCGTCGTGCATTCGTGACCGGCGCCACCGGTCTGCTGGGCAACAACCTGGTGCGTGAATTGCTCGCGCGTGGCTGCGCGGTCAAGGCCCTGGTGCGCTCGAGGGCCAAGGGGGAACAGCAGTTCAAGAACCTGTCGGGCGTGGAACTGGTCGTTGGCGACATGGGCGATGTCGAGGCCTTCGCCGCGGCCCTGCGAGGCTGCGATACGGTGTTTCACACCGCGGCGTTCTTTCGCGACAACTACAAGGGCGGCAGCCACTGGCAGGAACTGGAAAAGATCAATGTCATCGGCACCCGGGAACTGCTCGAGCAGGCCTACCGCGCCGGTATCCGCCGGTTCATCCATACGTCCTCGATTGCCGTGCTCGACGGCGCGCCTGGCAACTCCATCGATGAAACCTGCCTGCGCACCGACGCCAACGCGGATGGCTACTACCGCAGCAAGATCCTCGCCGACCGTGCCGTCCTGGCGTTCCTCGAGGCCCATCCCGAGATGCAGGCCTGCATGGTCCTGCCGGGCTGGATGTGGGGCCCTGGCGACCTGGGCCCGACCTCCTCGGGGCAGTTGGTCAACGATGTCCTGCACGGCAAGTTGCCCGGGCTGATCCCCGGCAGCTTTTCCGTCGTCGATGCCCGCGATGTGGCCTTGGCGCAGATTGCCGCGGCCGGGCACGGGCGCAGCGGTGAACGTTATCTGGCGGCGGGCCGGCATATGACCATGGCCGAACTGGTGCCTGTGCTCGGGCGTATCGCGGGGGTCAAGACCCCTGCTCGCTACGTGCCGCTGCCCCTTCTCTACACCCTGGCGGCGGTGCAGGAGGTCTACGCGCGCCTGACCGGCAGGCCCATCCTGCTGAGCCTGGCCACCTTGCGCCTGTTGGTACGGGAGAAGGACCGCAGCCGTTTCAACCACCACAAGAGCGAACAGGAGCTGGGCCTGAACTTTCGAGCGCTGGAGCTGACGATCACCGACACCGTGGCGTGGTACCGCGACCGCGACTGGTTTGAAACCCAGGGTGCAAGACACGCCCGCGCCATGGCCGAAGACTGACTTGTTGCCGATGGCGTGACCGTCGAGCCCCAAAGCCGTTGGTCTCGCCTTGCATTGACTTCGGGTCCTGTGGTTGTGCGGTTACTCGCCCAGCGTCGAATCCGCCGCCACTGCAAGGACCCGCGCCAGCACCGCCGCGCAACGCCTTCAAGCCCTCGCCAGCGCTGGACCGGTTCTGCTGCTCGGCCATGGCTTCATGAATCGGCTGATCGCCAGGCAACTGGAGGCACAGGGATGGGTTCGCCAGACACCTAACGGCAGCAGCCGCTATTGGAGCGCGACGGTGTATCGGTATGGCGGTGATTAAGCGGTGGCCGGCGGAGCATTCCGGGCGTTCAATCCATGGCTATTTTTTCCCGCAGGTTTCCACATCGTCCTGGCGGGTCAAGGCAGTGTCGATACCCAGCCGGTAGCGGCAGTAATCGATGATCCAGCGCCGCTCCTGCCCGGTGAGGCGCTCGACTCTCCTGATCTCGCCATCGTTGGCGTGCAGGTTGTAGAACTTCATTTGAATCGTCGGATGCTGCTTTATGAACACGATCGTCTCGATATCGCCATCCTCAAGCGCCTGGTAGTAACCGACATAGAACACCGCCAGGAGCGTCAAAGTGGCTGCGATCAACAGTGTTTTCATGAGCGCGGCATCGTTACCAGCAGTGGGGTCTTCATCCTGATGTTCCTGGCCTTTTTCCAGACGGGCGATATAAGCACAAGAGTGCGTGGTCAGGTACATCTCCTTTCGGGCGATTCGCGACATCCTCGACAGCGGCCAGGAGCGCCCGGTCCAGCATCCCAACAGCGGCTGCGCCAATGGCTAATGGAAAACGGCTACCGCATCCTGGACGAGGAAGTGGCGCGGGAAAACCGCTTCAATTACTAAATCAACGTCGCCGATGCGCCGGGCCAATGATCTACAGCGCCAAGGAGCTGTACAGCATGGTTTATGGTGTGGCTGGCGGATGCGAGACGGGATGGGGGCGTTTGCTGAGCGTCGCGATGGGCTGGAATCGGCCAGGATCTGCCCTTCAGATACTTGCGCCGTGACCGTTTCAGGCTGAGTGCTCGTATCAATTCGAGAGAGGAAGTATGCTGCCCCAAAAATATCCGCTGGTCGCTTTATCCTCGCGGTCGGGGTCGAACCTCGAACAGCCAGAGACCATCCGATCTTTTAGCTGGGCTACGCTTGAGAACCGCTTCACGCTGCGACCTACAAACCGCTCGGCAGCCTAGATGTTTGCAGGACGGCCCCAGACAATTAATCTGAGCACAGCACATT
The DNA here is from genome assembly GCF_059424045.1 of Pseudomonas sp. GW456-L12. Classification (NCBI taxonomy): domain Bacteria; kingdom Pseudomonadati; phylum Pseudomonadota; class Gammaproteobacteria; order Pseudomonadales; family Pseudomonadaceae; genus Pseudomonas; species Pseudomonas sp. GW456-L12. The sequence continues at coordinate 1,786 of NZ_JBWKZA010000035.1, read as the reverse complement.
CGATGTCAAACATGCCATTTCCGCGAACAATCACGTTACCAAGCCACGGCGGCGCTCATCAGACGATTACGACAAACCGGAGTCTACTTTTTGTTGGCGCCAATGGTTCAGGCAAGACTCGCCTAGGAACCTGGCTTGAAATGGAGTCGCCTGAAAAAACCCACGTGTTTAGGATCTCCGCGCAGAAGTCGCTGGCTATGCCCGATACGGCGACGCCTATGTCTTTTGACCTTGCGGAGCGGAACCTTGTTTTCGGTCATCCAACGGATTCAAACAAATACCACCGATGGCAAAACAAGCCTGCCACGGCTTTCCTGAACGATTACGAGAAACTTATGATCTTTCTATTCTCAGACGAGACGGAGGAGAACGCCAAATACAAGGTCGCTCAGCGGCAGTCATCTACGCGGGTTGAGCCGCCGCTTACTAGGATGGACAAACTGAAGCAGGCATGGGAACGGATCCTTCCACATCGCGAGCTCGTAGTCAGTGGTTTACGCATTCAGACCCAGGTTCGGGGTGACGCGAGCAAAATCTACAACTCTTCTGAAATGAGCGATGGCGAACGCGTCATTTTTTACCTGATCGGGCAGTGTATTGCCGCGCCCAAGGATAGCATCGTCGTCATCGACGAGCCTGAGCTGCACCTGCATAAGTCGGTGCAGACCCCTCTCTGGGCCGAGGTTGAGAAATTGCGTCCCGATTGTCTATTTGTCTATCTGACCCATGATGTGGATTTTACTGTGGCCCAAGAAGGCGCGCAGAGAGTCTGGCTTAAGTCTTTTGACGGAGCATCTTGGGATTGGGAGCTCATCGAAGACAAAGATGACCTTCCGGATGACCTATTGATTGAAGTTCTGGGCAGTCGAAAGCCCGTTGTCTTTGTCGAGGGAGTGAATGGCAGTCACGATGTGTCGCTCTACCGCGAGATACTCGCAGAATTTTTGGTAATTCCTCGCGGTAGTTGCGAACAGGTCATCCAAGCTGTTCGCGCTTTGCGTTCGAACACCCAACTCCACCACCTGCAGGTCTACGGCCTTATCGATCGTGATCGGCGCACGCCGTCTGAAATCGCAGCGCTGCAGACTGACAATATCTTCACGCTGGATGTCGCGGAGGTCGAAAACCTTTTCTGCACAGAGGAGGTTCTAGCTCTTGTCAGCAATCGCTTGGCTCGCGATGTAAAAATCGATTTCAATCAGTCAGTCACACACGTCTTTAAGCAGTTGAAAGCAGAGCTCGACACCCAAGTATCCTTGCGAGTCATCGCAGAAGTGAAGTTCAAGCTCAATTGCTTCGATGCGTCGGCCCGCGGAGTGCCCGGGCTCACGACTGCTTTGCAAAAACTGACCCAGGGAGTTGACATTTCCGCCTTATACGCTCAGTTCAACGTGGAGTTTCAGACTGTAATTGATGTGTCAGACTACCGAGGTTTGCTGCGGCTCTACAACCGCAAGTCTCTTCCGAATCAGATCGGAAATGCACTAGGGCTGAAATCGGGAGAGCTCGTCGAACTCGTGATTCGCCTTGCGCGAACTAACGAGCGTAACGCTGTCGTTGCCGCTATCAAGCCATACCTCGGCACCTTTGCAACCTTTGTGGCCTGAACCATGAGAGATAACACACAGGGTGACCAGCTACCCCAAGCAGAATGACAGCTTCTGACCGATTACTGCCCTTCGCGAATGACCGCTTTTGGGGTGTTCGCGGTCTCTTATTAGGAACCGCGGACATTCAATTGAGGGCGTAATCAAATCCCGCAAGCCCCAGCACCTCCCACTCGCCC